>NZ_AUTH01000106.1:0-181751 GCF_000497975.1 Pseudoalteromonas sp. TB41
CTTACATCAAGTGCTTTTTCAAGGCACTCTAATGCAAGAGTGCCTGCATGCTTTTTAGTTTTTTCAACACTACTTAGAATATGCCATGGCAATGGCATATTGTGAGTAATACTGAGCAGAACACCAAAGCGAGGCTTTAAACGCGCAATAGTGCGGCGCATCCATGTATTAGCACGGAACTGGCTCCCCGCTTTTTTCTCGGTGTAACGATCAATGTATTTACGGGCCATGCGACTTTGCAGCGATACAGGCACTTTTTCCAAGTTGCTAGCAAGGTAATTAAAGTCGTCAATATCAGTAATAGACGAAATTAAGCCCTTAGCTATGCTTGATAGGTTAAGGGCGTCAAGGTCGATCGGGATTGGGTTAGCCATTACAGTTTAAGCGCCTGCTTTATATCGCTAACCGCTTTGGCTTTTAACTTCACAATGTCTGTTGCATGTATAGCGGGAAAATTAGGTTCTTGTGTATAGCCGATTAAGTTAAACAAAGTTTGTATATCATTAACCTTGTCAGCTCTCCAAAAGCGGCCTGTTCTATGCTCTGGGTTTTTACCCATGTAATCTAAAATCAGTTGGTGCAGTAGACCGCAATCTGAAAAGTCATCACCTGTTGACCACATAACACGGTCTGCCATTACTTCTATCTGACAAAGCCAATCAACGAATGAATCCAAGGCAAAAACAATATCAGTGCCCAAGTCTTCATCATCAGGGTAATTGGTGCGTAAGTAGTGTCCCCACTGAGAATTAAACGCGGCTGTTGCAGTGCCTAATCGGTCTTGTTTTTCTGGCGATATAACCTCGTGAAAATCAGCGCCAATTACACCTGTTTTAGGGTCAAAAAATACCGCCGCAATTTCAACGATCATTGCGCTTGGGCGATTATCTAAACGAGTTAAATGCACCATTACATTGTTCATGCTGCACCGCCGTCTAATTCAAGTTCAATTAGGTCAAAATCACAGCCGCGTTGTACTGCGTCTAGGGTTTCGCTTAGGCGGTCGTAAATTGGCGCGTATTCAATGTGGTCAACTGCAATTAATTGCACTACTGGCATTAGGTCTGTAAGGCAGTTTTCACACTCCATCAGCATGGAAACCGTTGGGCGCTTGGCTAAATTTTTGATAGTAAAATTAGCTTGGTCGATAGCGTGTTCAACAATGCTTTTAAGTAATTGCTGATTTTTAGATAGATCTTGGTCTTTGATAGTGTTCATTTTTAGTATTCCTTTGGGGTTAAAACGGGATGTCGTTTAATTCGTTGGGTAGGTGTATTTGATGAAAAACTTCTACATGTTTTACATCGTGATGATCTTGAATCATGTATTCTTTATATGAATAGTTAAACCAAGCATCTGCACGCTCAGCCTCTTCTATTGTTTGTGAATTAATGCAATCAAACCGCGCTGATATTTCAGGCGCATATTTTTCAAGCACTTCGATTGCCATCTGATATGCAAGAGAAAACATGTCTCTAACTTCCGGTGACTTTTCACAAGCAACTAAACATCTAAGTGCCGCTTTTGCTTTTGGGTGTAGTTTCATTACTTCACTACTCCAAGCGCTGAGAATATTTTGCGGAACTCGTCGGGTCTATCGCCAAGGTAAGTAATGAAGCAGCCTTTTGGTGCGCCTTTTTTTACATTGCCTTTTGGGTCGTTGAAGTGTGTGCGGCCATCAATAAAGCAGCTTAAGCCTGCGTTTAATAACTTTTGGCACCATGCTTCTGAGCTATTAACAAAGGTGATGTTCATTGCTTCTTTAAAGTTACCTTGTGCATATTGGTCTAAGTAGTAGTCAATCCAATCGCCGTTGCTTGCTATATCTTCGGTAATGCAGTGGCCACGATATTTATGGTAGCTCGGGTCGTTACATATTTTTTTAACGCACTTTGGTTTGCAGGCTTTTTCACCTTTATTGAATGGGTGATTTAACCAAACGGTATTAGCTATCCAATTCCGTGTTAATGCATCGTCTTCTTTCGTTAAGTAGCACGTTGCTTTTACTGACTTGTTAGCCACTGCACAACTTGCAGGATCTAAATCAATAACGGGGAACATTTGGTGCACATACTTCAAAACTTTAGCTGGCGTGTAAAACTCAACATTGCCACTGTCTTGATTGATTAGCTGATCGGGAGTCATGGCCGTCCCTTAATGTGCTTGTGAATCAGTTTTTGACTGTTCAACTAAATGCGGAACAACATCAAACTTAGGCGGGGTTCTTTCGAAGTTTTCGCGCCCAAGTACATTTGCTTCAGTAAAAGCAGCAACAATGTCTTGTAACGCTAAAATGCCTTTGCGTACTGCATCACGCTCTTGAAAATTAAACTGATAAAAGCTCATTTCTACATGACGCTGTTTAAGCCCTGCAGCAATACACACTATTTTGCGTTGCTTAGCGGTTAAAACGGCATTAAACACATAACCTGGTGTGCGGGTTCTATCGCTCATTAATGCTTTTATTTCAGCTAGCCCTTTAGGTATGTGACGCCCCTCTACTGCTTTTAATGGTGCAGGTTGTGCGTTTTCGGTTTGTTTAACTAATGCATTTGCCATGGTTATGCTCCTAGTTTGCTTGATGTTGACCGTAAAACTCGTGAAACTTTTCAGCGCCAAGGCGCATCCATTCTTCTATGTCTTCTTCAACCCATACCACACGGCCGCTTGATGCTTTGTGCGATTTAGGAAACTGGCCGCGCTCTATTAAGCGGTAAATTGTTGAACGGTGAATACCGCACTTTTCTGCCACATCGGCTGGGCGTAAGTAGCGGTCGTTAATGGTGATAACCTCGCCGCGTAAATTGCGGCGGTAGTGATCGGCTACATTTGATTGGTTCATGCTGCATCGTCCTTGTTTGTTTTTTGATGATCGGCCAGTAAATCGTTTACCGATACTTCGCCGTTTGTTAGTTCTGAAATACGCGGTATGTATTTCGCTGGGGCTTGGCCGAATTTATTCATCCAATCCCATACAGAAGCCTGTTTTACACCTAAGGCGTTGCCTAATTTGGTTTGCCCACCATAGATTTTTACAGCTTTAGTGATGTTATTCACAGTTCAACACCTTAAATTACAGTTTGTAGCTGTATTAAAGTACAGTTAAAGGGTGGTTGTCAATACCCTTTTTAACTGTAAAATAGTGAAAAGCTGTAATTTAGCTGTAAATAAATTTTTTAATCTGTTGATTTGGATGATAAAGGACTACCTATGAGCATCGGGAAAAGAATTAAAGAAAGGCGAAAAGAACTTAAACTTACTCAAGTTCAACTATCTGAAATGATTGGTATTGCACAACAGTCACTGCAAAAAATTGAAAATGGCACTACCAAAAACCCTCGGAATATTCAGGCATTAGCCAATGCGCTAGATTGCCCGCCAGAGTTTTTACAGTTTGGAATTGGTGAAGGCAGAAATAGCAACGTTTCACCAGGCCCATCAATTAAATCCACAGCCCCACTAATTAGCTGGGTTCAAGCAGGTAGCTGGTCTGAAATAACTGAAATTAAAGCCTATGATGCAGAGCGCTTTATGTGCCCTGTTAATTGCAGTGATCTTACGTTTGTATTAAAAGTGCAAGGCATTAGCATGGAGCCAAAGTTTGATGAAGGTGATTTAATTTTTGTAGACCCTGAAGCCGAATGCATCCACGGTTCCTATGTTGTAGCCCGCCTAGACGACGACAACCAAGCCACATTTAAACAGCTTATTATTGAAGGTGGCCACAAATTCTTAAAAGCCGCCAACCCCAACTGGCCAGAGCAATTAATACCGATTAATGGCAACTGCACCTTGGTTGGTAAGGTGGTGTTTGCGGGTAAGTCGTTTTAATTAACTAAACACCAGGCACAAAAAAGCCCGCGTTTGCGGGCTGTTTGTTAATTACTTTTGGGTTTTTTAATGGGGTTATTTTCCCACTTAACCGCTAGTTTTTCAAAGTTACAATAAGCTGTTTTTTGCCCTTGTGAACGAATGATATTTATAAAAGGTTTACACCTTTCATGGACATTCACAATAGTTGAGTACATGCTGTTTTTTAGTATTCTTTCAGCGTACACACCTTCATCAACACCTACTGATAAATACTCATAAAAGTTCAATACATAACGAATATGCTGTGCTTCCTCAGCGGCTGCATGTTCATCATAAGCAAACGTTTCTATGGATTTTGTAGGATCTTTATGAACTTTGTAAATTGCGCCAATTGCATTTTTAAGCTTGTCGTCACCTTTAATTACTAAAATTGTATCCAGTGAGTTCTTCTTTTTTGCGAGTTGACGATTTGAAATTATGGCTGATATGGCAATTATCGACGCTATAGTTCCAAAGCTTGCTGTGGCTATGGCTGATAATTGCCCATTTGGTATGTTTTCTAACAAAGGATCCTTCCCTTATACAGGCTCGTAATCGTCCTTAAACGTACGGGTTGGAGTTACATATTGATTGTTCATAATCACTCTCCTAAATTGCTGATTAGTCCGTGGGACGCAATAAACTTAGCACACCCACTGTTGTAATAGTAGCATGTTGCTGCTGATACTAAAAGAAACATATAAAGACAGCAAGAACTATATGCACTGATATGACACTCTATAAGACGCCATTAAGCGCTTATAGTTCCCTTTAAAATTTATATTCTACTCATTAATACTGCTTTTTTCTCTACAAATTCTTGCTCGCTTAAAATGCCCAACTCTTTTAATTCTCCTAGTTTTTTAAGCTGCTCGTATACGTCTTCTTTGGGCTCTGCGCTTTTTTCAGTGGCTATAGGTTTTACTGCTGCGCCTCCTGAGCTTTCTTGTGCTTTTTCAATTTCTGATACTAATTTTTCATTATCTTCTTTATTAAAGCTTTTAAACTCTATTTCATTACCTGAGCTGTAAATAAATATTGTGTGTTTCATCAATGCTGATTGGCGCTCTAATGAATTTATATTTTTTAATGGTATTGATTCTATAACTTCACCCATTATCCCTTTTCGGTAGAAAACCACTCGCTCTGGTGTTACGAGTAAAACACCATTGTGTTGGGTGTCACTTCCTTTGCCCATTGCATTGCCAATATAGCCTTCGCTCCATGCAATAATTCTTTCATTTTGTTTTAGGTGTAGCTCTTTAAATTTAACTATGTGCTTTGGTTCTTTAGCCATGCCTTATCCTTATATTTTCCATAATGTTGCAATTGGCTAGATTAAGTTAGCGTTCAGCTTTTAACAAGCTGGGTATTTATACAGCTTTTTTATAAAAGAACTGTAAATTTGCTACCTGTTATTTTTACCGTAGTTTCATCTATCTTTTTTAAAGCTTTACTATTTAGGTCCATTAATTGCGCTTTAATTTTAAAAGTAGCTATTTGGTTTTTTTTATCAATATCTACAACGATCAATTGTGCGTAGGTTGCATGGTTTGATGAGCGAATAAATGTTTGCTCATTCAACTCAGCAAAGACAGCAAAGTTAGTATTATTTTTTGATTCAGAAAAAAGTTTAGTCCCTGTTTTAATATCTTTTTTTCTGATCGCAAATGAGTAGTGGTTTTGTGGGTTTTCTCCAAATGAAACAACAACTGATTTGTCTATCCCTTGAATGAAATTAAATGCGGTTACTTCTGTATATTTGTGTGTTTCTACGCCTGAGCAACCGAATAAAAGTACTACTAACCCTGTTGCTACAATCCATGTTTTTGTATTCATCCTGATAACCTTGCTTTCCCTGATTAACTTAATATAGTAAAAATAAGCGTTAATTCAATGTTTTTAACTTCATAGATAATCATAAATATCTAAAAACCGCCAATCCCAATAAACGGTAATTGTACGCTAGTTTGTAAAGTGGTTTTTTTGCAGGAAAATCGATTTAGTTTTACTATATTACAGACACAAAAAAGCCCGCGTTGCGCGGGCTTTATTAGCTGCCTAGACTTCTGTGAGCTGGGATGGGAATTCCTCTTAAAGGCGTGTCTTCTAAAATAGATTCAATTATCTTTTTCGAAGATTGTGCAACAAAATTTAAGAAAAACCATTCATTATCTTGGCCGATTGTTTCTTCTAAAATATCATCGCCATAGAGACAAAATACGGCAGTAAATTTTAACTTTAAACTAAATATTTTCACATCCGTATCTTGTTCAAACCCTTCAAGTACTGAGTTTACTTCTATCTGTATATCTCTTTTAAGATTCTCTTTATCCGATTCGTCTTCTATAACAATAACATCGTTATCAATCTCGTTTGAGTAATTGTAATACCCTTTTCCTTCATGATCAGAAAACATATCAAAATCAACAGTTCTTAAATTATGACCCTTATACAATAAATTTTTTAAATCCATTACTAATGCTCTTCATAAGTGTGGTTAATAAAAGCAGAATTGGTGTTCATATTCCAAGCTTTAGTAAAATCGAACGCCGTATCGAAATCTCTTTTTATAGAGCTATTTTTCAAATTTTTATGAATAACATGAACTTGTTGAATCTCTCCAATTCCTCTCTCTAAAAGCTCACAAATATATTCGTTAAGTGATTTGCCATTTTCTCTGGCTTTTAAGAAAACTTTTTTATGAAGTTCATTTCCGATTCTAATATTGAAGGTTCCTGACATAGTTTTATCAGGTTGTTTGCCTAATAATTCACAAGTTTCCAAATAATCATCTACAGATGACTCAAACTCTTTACGAAGCTCCTCAACATTTGTTGCTTCATAAGTAACTAGATCATTTATGCATTCAATTTTGCCATAAACCACACCTTCTTCTAGGCAAACTTCAACAGAACCTAAAAAGCCTTTGTACTTTAGACATTTACTCATTATCTATTAACTCCATTTCAACTAACTTAGTAGTGACTTGTTCAATTATATACCTCTTTAAAATATTACCTGGATGAGGCTCATGTATAATTATTATTGTTTTTGTTTCATTATGAACAAACTTCCTTTTAGAGCCACTCCCCTTAAGTAATTCGAATCCTAAATTGCCAAGCAGGGAATTCATTTCACTCCATGTGAAATCTTTTGGCTTGGATAAAAGCCTATTTCTTAATTTTTCTTGTTTCCCCATTGACTATAGCCTTAAAAATTTGGACTGCAACTATAATTTAGTTGCAGTCGCTTGTACAGTTTAAAATTCACTAATTTTAGTTGTTATTATTTACTAAATATTTTTCAACGATCAGTACGCAAATGAATAATTATCGAAAATTATAGTATCTTACGTAATAACCACTTTGTCTAATTTAAACGTTCTAATCCTTATATACTCTTCAATAAGAATTTCTCCCACACCTCAATGCTTTGGCGTTTTTCTTTCATGTAGTCGTATCTATCATAATGCACACTTGATACATCAAACTTGTTGTGTTGCTGAAGTATGTCGCGGTTTATTTTATCTATACCCGCTTTGCCCATAAGAGTTTTACACGTTCTACGTAGATCGCGAGGATTAAAGTTTGGCACTTTGTTTTTTTCACACCAACGTAATATTGCCATTCTTAATGTTGATACATGTGCGGTTGCTGTTGGGTTGTCGCGATGCGGGAACATTTGCCCTGCTTTACCGCTTTGCTGCATTAACTCTTGGATTACAGGTATTGTGGTTTCGCATAATGGCACTATGTGATCGCCCCGTTGTTGTACTTTGATACGATTTGCGGGGATAGTGAAAGTTTTATTTTCTAAATCAAAGTCACTTACGTAAGAGCCATAAACCTCGTTTACCCGTTGGCCACCAAGTAACAATGCCAATTTTATGTATTGGTGGGTGTAATAAGGTAGGTCGTCTGCATTCCATACTTTTTTTAGTTCGGCTTCATTTAACCAGCGTTCACCTTTATTTTTTGGCGTTTCAAAATTAATATCTCTGATGAAGTTTGTTTTAATATCGTATAGGTTTGGCTTTTTGTATTGCTCTGGTGAGTTATCAAAATCTATAGCAAATTTTAATATGCTCATTAGTACGCTGCGAACCAGTCGCGCTTGTTCTTTAGCGCCACGGTTATAAACACGGTAAATAATGTCGCGGGCCATATCTATGGTGAACTCGTCGGGCATTAATTCGGGTTTTATAAACGGGGTAATGTTTCTTTTAATGAGCTTTTCAGTTCGGTCTATTGTTGACTCTGCCCAGCGTGTGCTTATGAATACATTAAAGTCAGCAAGCATTTGTAACATGGTACGTTTTGCTAATGATCCAAACTCCGCTTTTTGAGTTTCTAACTGGTGTTCTTGCGGGTCGATATTGTCACTTAATAAGACTGCTATTTTAGCATGTTTACTACGCGCTTTTTTAAGATCGACGGTTGGGTAATTACCAAGGCCTATTACTTTACGCTTGCCATTTATGTGATACTGAACCCGAAACGTTTTAGCACCAGATTCGCTAACTCTAATTTGTAAGCGCCCTTCCCCATAGTTACCTGACTCGGTTAATACATAGCGTTTTTCTTTGGCCTTAAGCGCCTTAATTGATTTGTCTGTAAAGTTCATATATTGCCATTTGAAACTGTGACCACCACATGGGTCACAGTTTTGGTCACAGATTAGTATGCGATAACAATAACAGAACGAGACAATATGAAAAGCTTTAGACTATTAAAAGCGAGGTTTTGCAGTAGGTTGCGACAAGCTAATACTGGATGAAATCTAAAAAACCGACATGCCAAGTAATTCACACATAAAATAAATAAACCTTTAAAAAGCTAAACATAGAATATCGTTCTATTTTTAATAAGCGTACACTGAAAATCATAAGTATATTTACTTAATTAAACTTATATTACTACTAGATTAATTGATTTTTTAACGCTTATATTTTTTATGATAAGCCAAAATAAACGATTACAGCCAAACTGTTCGTATAACATACAACGGATTGTAATAATCGTACCGATAACTACACTTTAATCTAAGTAATGTACTTGAAACTTAGCGTTACTAGCGCTACTCTAAACAAGGTGGTCTGACCTCTATTAAGGAATTAGCAATGACACTCATATTTACACTCGGTTTAATCGCACTGCTCAGCATTGCGCTTTACCACAGAGCGAGTTGGAACACAGCACTTGGTGTTTCTGCCGCAACATTATTAATTGGTACCTTTGCTGGTGCTTTTGGTTTAATTAGCTGGGTGATCTTTTTAATCATCGCAGTGCCTCTTTCTGTTACTGGCATTCGTCAGCAATATATTATCAAGCCTATTTTCAAGGTCTTCAAAAAAGTTACACCGAGCATGTCTGACACCGAAAAGTCAGCTATTGATGCCGGTACAACTTGGTGGGAAGCTGATTTATTTTGTGGTAACCCAGATTGGAAAAAGCTTCACCAGTATCCAGTTCCAAAGCTTACTATTGAAGAGCAGGCATTTATCGACGGCCCTGTTGAAGTTGTATGTAGTATGCTGGACGATTGGGAAGCTACGCATGAGCTAACGGATTTACCTCAGGATGTATGGCAATATCTGAAAGATAACAAATTCTTTGCCATGATCATTAAAAAGGAATACGGCGGCTTAGAATTCTCTGCATTTGCACAATCGTGTGTACTGCAAAAACTAACCAGTAAATCAACATTGCTTTCGTCAATTGTTGGTGTACCTAACTCGTTAGGCCCAGGTGAGCTATTACAGCACTATGGTACTGAAGATCAAAAAAATCATTACTTACCGCGTTTAGCAAGCGGTCAAGAAATTCCATGTTTTGCACTTACCTCGCCAGAGGCGGGTTCTGATGCAAGCTCAATTCCAGACTACGGTGTAGTGTGTAAAGGGCAATGGAATGGCAAAGAAGTAGTTGGTGTAAGCCTTACATGGAACAAACGTTACATAACACTTGCGCCTGTAGCTACGGTACTTGGTCTAGCATTTAAGTTACAAGATCCTGATGGATTATTAAGCGACGTTAAAGAGCCAGGTATTACCTGTGCACTTATCCCAACAGATACCCCTGGGGTAGAAATTGGTCGTCGTCACTTCCCGCTTAATGTGCCATTCCAAAACGGCCCTACTCGCGGTAAAGATATTTTCGTTCCACTTGATTACATTATTGGCGGCCCAGAAATGGCTGGTCAAGGCTGGCGTATGCTAGTTGAATGTTTATCGGTTGGTCGTGCTATTACGTTGCCGTCAAATTCAGCCGGTGGCATTAAAATGATTGCAGTAGCAACCGGTGCTTATAGCCGTATTCGTCGTCAATTCCGCTTACCAATTGGTAAAATGGAAGGGGTTGAAGAGTCAATGGCGAAGCTTGCCGGTTATGCTTACAGCTCAGACGCTGCAGTAAGCATGTCTACAGGCGCAGTTGATTTAGGCGAAAAACCATCTGTGATTTCGGCTATTATTAAATACCACCTTACCGAGCAAATGCGCGATTCAACCATTCATGCAATGGACGTGCTAGGCGGTAAAGGGATCATGCTTGGGCCAAGTAACTATTTGGGTCGTGGCTATCAAGGTGCACCTATTGCCATTACCGTTGAAGGTGCAAACATCTTGACCCGTAATATGATTATTTATGGTCAAGGTGCAATTCGTTGTCATCCATTTGTACTTACCGAGCTAGGTGCGTGTGAAATTGAAGACCGCGAAGAAGCGCTTAACGTATTTGATAAAGCGCTAATGGGCCACATTGGCTTTACCATGTCTAACCTAGTGCGCACTAAGTGGCTTGCACTTACTGGCGCTCGCTTTACTAGCGTGCCGTACAAAGACGAAACGGCAGAGTTTTATCGTATAGCTTCACGCTTTAGTGCATCGCTTGCACTTATGTCTGATATTAGTATGGCAGTATTTGGTGGTTCACTTAAACGTAAAGAACGTATTTCAGCACGCTTAGGTGACTTATTAAGCTACCTTTACTTAGTGTCTGCAACGCTTAAACGTTATAACGACGAAGGCCGTAAAAAAGAAGATTTTGCACTGGTTCAGTGGAGCTGTCAGGATCACCTTTACCACTGTCAACGTGCGCTTGCTGATTTAATCAACAATATGCCATCTGCACCACTTCGTGGCGTATTAAAAGTATTGTTATTCCCGTTTGGTCGCCCGGTTCGTAAACCTACCGACAAACTTGAGCATAAACTAGCGCAATTACTACAAGTGCCTAGCGAAACGCGTAATCGTTTAGCAAGTTATGTATACCTTACAAACGAGCCGCTTAACCTTGTAGGTCGTCAAGAGCAAACGCTTAAAGACGTGCTAGAGGTAGAGCCTTTATTTGAACGCGTATGTAAAGAGAAAGGCGTTAAATTGCCATTCTTCCAACTTGATAAAGTGGCGCAAATGGGCTTAGAAGCCGGCATTTTAAGCCAAGCTGAAGCTGATAAGTTAGCAGCTGTTGAACAAGCTCGCTTAGACGTTATTAACGTTGACGACTTTGACCCTGCAGATTTACTTGCCGGCAAAGCAGCGCGTAATAGCAAAGCTAAATCTAAAAAGGCAGATGCCGCTTAACTAATTTAGTAAAGCTAGCAGCAACCCTGTTGAAATTAGCCAAACCAGCGCATAATGCGCTGGTTTTTTTTGTGCAAGGTAAACCTGTAATACACACCACATATTTCCAATGACAAATAATACAATATGAGTGTAACCAAAAATAACGCTATAACTTATTGTGGCTAATAAAAACAGCAATATGCTAGGTAAAAAATGGCTAATATAAAAGGCGCGTTCTTGCTCGCATGTTTTAAAAAATAATCGATACTGCTCATACACCCTACCGCAATCAAATTGCAATGAACTACTAAAGAGTACAATAAAAGCCATGGCTAATATCACAAGTATAGGTACTAAATCAGCACGTTCGTTTATTAGCGCAGCTGTTGCCATGAATACACATAAAAGTAACGACACGCGCCAAACAAGTGTCCAACAATGGTTTAATAAATAACAAAACCAAAAGCCCAATAATGAACTTACTGCAATACGCCCTTTAACATTAACCACGGGGACAAAAAGGCTCAGCGCAAACAATAAAGCAAAGCCCATATGATAAGTGAGCGGCTGCATATGAATAGGAACCAGCACTAATATCGTGCTAAACAAAAAGCCATATACCAGTGCGCTGGTTTTGTATAAACACAAAACGCCCAAGATAAACTGCAGCAACATAAATACAATAAAATGCGGTACTTTAACCCATTGTGTTAGCGTTAAATCTAGCGCAATTAATACACTGGCTATAAGCCATGCATTACTGAGCGTTAATAGTTTAATATCGACTAAATTTAACCAAACTGATCGTGCAATAGTTTGCTGAAATAACCGCTGCTTACTATTTTTAATTGCTGACTTCATTGCGCTGAGCATCACACTTTGTAGTAACAAATAAAATAAAGCCATTTGTGCACCGTATTGGGGTGCTGCGCTGCTGTCTATAATTTTTCCAAGGCCTAAAAAAAGTAGCAATATCAAACCCAACACTGACGAGCCTAACACCACTAAAAATAACAACCCAAAGCTTTTTAGTTGTAACAATAATTGCGTGAGTTCAGTTTTGTAAGCCTGATAACGATAATCCATAAAAGAGCGATATTGCCCGATTGATTGTTTTAAATTTGCAATCATAACGGTATACACTCAAAGCCACGCTCAATAAATGGCGCTGGTTCATGGCAGGTGATGACTATTTGCCCATTTGGCTTATCTATTAGATATTCATCAAGCAGTACTAATAAATACTGAATACTGGCTTGATCAAGTGCTGCGCTGGGTTCGTCTAGAAGTAAATAAGGTGCATCACGCATAAGCGCTAAAATTAACTGGCATTTCTTTTGATTACCTGACGACAGCGCATCAAAACGAGTATTTAAAAATTCATTGAAATTAAACCCATCTATTATTGTCGTTGGCCAATCACAACCCAGCGTATTCACGGACAAGTTAATAATTTGCTTTGCCGTAAGAAAGTCAGGTAAAGCAATACAGTCTGATGCTATAGCAACTTGTTTATGCGGTTCGGTTAATGCTTTTTTAGAAAATAAAATCTGCCCACTTTGGCGCGTTTCGAGCTCTGCCAACATCATCAACAGCGTTGTTTTACCTTGGCCATTAGGCGCTTCAATGCATATTTTAGGTGCACAAAACTGCACACTATAACCACTGTACAATACGTTTTCAGCAAACTGTTTATGTAACCCAATGACTTCTATCATAAATACTCCCTGATTTTGAAAGTGAATTATAACTGGTTTTCTATTTTCGTGGGCTACATGGTTTGTAACACTTTATTGCAGTTCGAATAGGCTAATTACTTGCGTTTAAAAAACCTTCGGTTAACACTAAAAGTCCATAATTATAATCCAAGGAATGTATCTATGAAAAAAGCCCTCAAATTTGCCTGTATTACCTGTGCAGTATCAATTGCATTAACAGGTTGCAGTCAATCTAATAATTCAGCCTCTACCCCTGTGGCAACTGAGCAAACACGACAAGTAAAAACCTATAACGCTAAAACCTTTTTTGATACAACATCTATCATGGGCAGTAGCTTTTCCCCGACTGGCGATAAAGTTCTAGTTAGTAGCGATGAAAGCGGTATTTACAGCTTGTATGAAGTTGACGTAAAAACAGGTAGCAAAACGCGCCTAACCAATTTTGAAGACAGCACCTACCCTATTCGCTATTTCCCAAATGATGAGCGTGTACTATTTACCAAGGACTCAGGCGGTAATGAGCGCTACCATGTTTATGTGCGTGAAGTTGATGGTTCAATCAAAGATTTAACCCCAGGGGAAGAAACCCGCGCGAGTTTTGCAGGCTTTACTAAAGATGGCAGTCAGTTTTTTATTACCAGTAATCAACGCGATGCCAAGTTTATGGACTTGTATCGCGTAGATAGCAAAACCTATAAAGTCACGCCCGTTTATCAAAACACACAAGGACTAGATGTGGGCGCAATTAGCCCCGATGGACGCTACATTGCGCTGTCTAAAAATAATACCAATAAAGACAGCGATACGTTTATTCTTGATACCTATAAGAAAACCCTCAAGCCGCAATTAATTTCAAAACACGATACACCAGCACAATATACGCCTGAGACCTTCTCTATAGACAGCAAATATTTATACTACTCAACAGACGCTAAAGGAGAGTTTTCAGAGGTGTGGCAATATGAGCTCGCCACAGGCAAGCACAGTCCAGCATTAAAAGGTGATTGGGACGTTAGCTTTATTGATTTTTCTAAATCTGGGCGATACCAAGTAAGCGGTGTAAATGCTGATGCCAGCACAAAGGTCACAGTAAAAGACACGCAAACAGGGGATGAAATTGCCATGCCTAAATTACCTGCGGGAAATCTACGTGGTGTGAATTTCTCAAGCGATGAGAAAACCATGGCGTTTTATTTAAATTCAGATACCTCACCAAGCAACTTATTTGTTTGGCAAGTTGGCAGTAATGAAGCCAAGCAACTTACCAACACATTAAGTGAAGATATAGATCAAAACGACTTAGTAGAGAGCACCATTGTGCACTTTAAAAGTTTTGATGGTTTAGAAATACCGGGCGTATTATACAAACCAAAACAAGCCAGCAGCACCAATAAAGTACCTGCACTTATTTGGGTGCATGGCGGCCCAGGTGGGCAAAGCCGAACTGGTTATAGCGCAATGCAGCAACATTTAGTTAATCATGGCTATGCTATTTTTGCCGTCAATAACCGCGGTAGCTCAGGCTATGGTAAAACATTTTTCCATTTAGACGATAAAAAACATGGCACCGATGATCTACAAGATATTATCTACGGTAAAAAACACTTACAAAGCCTAGATTGGGTCGATGCAGATAAAATCGGCATCATGGGTGGTAGCTACGGCGGTTTTATGACCGCAGCCGCGCTTGCCTTTAAACCGGAAGAGTTCAAAGTAGGTATCAATATTTTTGGTGTGACTAACTGGGTACGCACACTGAACTCAATTCCACCATGGTGGGAAAGCTTTAAAAAGGCGCTTTACGATGAAATGGGCGATCCTGCCACCGATGGTGAACGTCACCGTGCTATTTCACCGCTGTTTCATGCCGATAACATCACTAAGCCTTTAATGGTAATACAAGGTGCTAATGATCCACGCGTATTACAAGTTGAAAGCGATGAGTTGGTTGCTGCGGTTAAAGCTAATGGTGTGCCAGTAGAATATGTATTATTTGATGATGAAGGACACGGTTTTAGCAAAAAAGAAAACCGTATCAGCGCCTCAAACGCCTACCTCAACTTTTTAGATACTTACTTAAAAGAGTTATTTGGCCCACAAGGATAATTGCAAGCCAATTTATATTAAAGCCTGCTGCGTTTTCATGTACGCAGGCTTTTTATTACTTTTTTATTGCTTGGTTAATCTGGGTTCCAGTAAAGCGAACGCCAAACCAAATACAGCAGCCAAAATACCTAAAAACTCAAACCAACTATTGCCTGCATGTGGTATTGTTCGCGAGAGTTCATCTACGTTATAAAGTCGTTTACCTCCCTCGACTTCTTCAACAAATGATTCACCGATGTATTCATTCATTAACTTAAAACTGGGTACCCTTCTGGCCAGCATTTCACGAGTTTTTTCCTCTCTTTTCTCTCGGTTTGAATCAATAATATAATTGCTCCAATGAGTATATATATTTAGAGGTTCATCATTTTTGATCACACCCAGTGATTTATATTCGTAAAAGCGTTCATTGAACAGATAATTTTTATGTCCTGCATAAAATAATGCACAGCCAAAAGAAATCAGAAACATAGCGAGGTATATAATTTTACGCTGTGCGACTGAGCTCTTTACTGCTTTACTTTTAAACCACAGCTCTAAATCGGGTATTTGCATGAGTCTTGTTTTGTCATGGCTGTAGGTAAGGGGCTTCATAAACTCATCAATTGAAAGGTCTAATGCTATCAATAAAGCTCTAAATATTTCATTCGAGGGAATTGATTTATCGTTTTCAAGTTTTGATATATATACCTACTTGCTGGGCAAATTCAGGTTGGCTCAATTTTTTATTATTTCTTAGCTGCTTTAATTGCTGACCTAATGTACTCATCTTAATGCTTCCTTTTTTAAAGTGAGATTAGATTCTTGGTAATTCATGCAGAGATAAGAAGCTGAATATTGAAGAATAGACAAGAATATTAGCAGGTTAGTATATAAGAGTCGAGCTGATAGCTGATAGCTGATAGCTGATAGCTGATAGCTGATAGCTGATAGCTGATAAAAATGATGTTTGGATTTATTAATAAGTAAATTATTTATTGCTTGTTATTGAGGAAATAACAAGTGGCGGAGTGGACGGGACTCGAACCCGCGACCCCCGGCGTGACAGGCCGGTATTCTAACCAACTGAACTACCACTCCAGCATACAAATTTTGTAATATAACAGTGTTTAAATAGTTGGCGGAGTGGACGGGACTCGAACCCGCGACCCCCGGCGTGACAGGCCGGTATTCTAACCAACTGAACTACCACTCCGCATTTTCGTTGCTGTCTGAGTCTCCCCTGACAGCGGCGTGAATAATACGAACCAGCCCCTACTTCGTCAAGGGCTTTTTTGTTTTTTTACAGGTTTTTTAGTCATCTGACATCGAAAGGTTTAAAATTTCACCTGTTTTGTCATTTTTTGAGCCATTTTCTGCATCAGTTGTTTTTTGCTGATCTGATTTTTTTGCCTCGGTTGCTTTCTTTTTCTTTAAAAAAGCAAAATTCAATTTAAGTTTTATCGGTTTATTCTGCACAAAAACACGAATACATAACCAACCAATAAATAATATGGCCAAATTCCCACCAATAATTAAACTAACCATTAATCCCGTGGCCATTACTTTTGGTTTTATAACAGGCTCTGGAATATTTTCTTCCTTAATGAGGCTCGCTTTTGGAATTTCAGGAATAACTTCTATCGGTCTTTCTATTTCAAATAAATAGGTTGGCAACGTAGCCATAAACTCTCTGTCATTTACTGTTGAGCCAAACACAGAAATTTCAATGTTGTAACGTCCCCATCCGTAATCTTGTAAAGCCAGTTCTCTTACTGCGGTGTTATTAGTGTCTAAGTAAAATACTTGCTCTTCATTATTGGGATAATAAATTTTCCCTTGCATGATCACGGTTTCAGGCTTTAATAACTTTTCATCAATATTTATAGTAATACGGTGATCGTCCCCCTCATCGGTTGCTTCAACTGAGGTAAAACTAAAAGGCGGCTCATGCACAACTATAGTGTCTTGAACAACTCGTCGCTCAAGGACATCGGTGGTAATATAAAGTTCTGGCCGCCACTCGCCTGGAGTGAAATTTAAGGTAAACTCACCCGTAAACACACCGTCTTTTGCACTTTCATCAAATCCGTAGCCATCGTCTTTAAATTCAGTAACTTGCTGTATGCCCGCTCCAAAATTTTCAAAATTTTCATTATTGGTACTCACAAAACTCACATTGAGCGATACCGCATCTTTGAAAAGATTAGCGCGAATGGGCTCGCCATCATTTAAAATCTCACCGGTTACCTTTACAGTTTCACCCTGAAAAAGAATCTTAGGGAGTGGATCAACCTTAAGTGATAGCTCACCAATTACAACAATACGGCTCTGTGGCATTATTTGGCCAATAACTTGCCATGGCCCAGGCATAGGGTTGCGAATAACCACTAGGTCGTAATTTAATTCGTCGTACCAATCTAGGCTGGTGTTTCTTACCGCATTGGTTGCAAAGTATTTAGTGCCATCGGGTCTAACTAAAATAACGGCAGGCGAGCCAGGACGTCTAAAAAATATTAATTTTATTTCATCAATTTTGTCATCTATACGAAAACGGTTATCCAGTAACGGTATTTCATTTTGTTTTCCGCTGCCTTTTAACTCTTCAACTTGTTTAACGCTGTGTGCATCGGGAATGAAGCACGCAGCGATTAAAAACAGTGAAACTACTAATAGCGTTTTCATAATAGTGCCTTATTCAGCGCGCCATAAACAATGGCCGCCCTCCTTTTGTACAATGTCTAAACGTGATTGATGTGCGCTTTGCTCTGCTTCGTTTGCTGCTACAACAACCAATGGGGCTCTATCGCTGTTTAAGCGCCTAATGCCGCCCTTTTGATCTTCACTTGAGTCATCTTTATTTTGATTAAGATTTAGCTTTACTTGTCCCCCGGTCATTGCCAGGTAAACATCGGCTAAAATCTCAGAATCCAGTAAGGCGCCGTGTAACGTCCGCTTAGTGTTATCAACATCGTAGCGACGGCAAAGCGCATCTAGGTTGTTCTTTTGTCCTGGATGCAAGTCACGCGCCATTTTAAGGGTATCAAGCACGCCACAAAAATCATGGGTGTTTTGATAACCTTGATTTAATAACGCAAATTCATTATCCATATGACCAATATCGAACGGCGCGTTATGAATAACGAGTTCTGCGTCTTTAATATAGTCAAAAAACTCTTGGGCAATGTCTCTAAAAAGCGGTTTGTCACGTAAAAATTCGTTGGTAATACCGTGAACGTCGATTGCTTCTTCTTCAATGCTGCGTTGTGGATTTATGTAAACGTGAAAATTATTGCCGGTTAACCGACGATTCATTAGCTCCACACAGCCTATCTCAATAATACGATGCCCTTGTTTAGGGTCGATGCCGGTGGTTTCTGTATCTAAAACTATTTGTCTGCGTGCCATATCGAATTAAGCCTGACTCTGGTATCTTTCTATAATCACTTTATTGTACATAATATCAAGGTAAAACAGTGCAAAAAACCGTAGAGATTTACACCGATGGTTCGTGTTTAGGTAATCCAGGCCCCGGTGGTTATGGTATTTTTATGATTTATGAAGCCCATGAAAAAAAATTAAGCCAAGGTTACAAACTCACAACAAACAACCGCATGGAAATGCTAGCTGCCATTGTTGCGCTAGAATCACTTAATCGTTCATGCCCTGTTACCCTGACTACCGATAGCCAATACGTAAAACAAGGCATTGAGTCGTGGATCACCAATTGGAAAAAACGCGGTTGGCAAACCTCTGCTAAAAAGCCGGTTAAAAATGTCGACTTATGGAAACGTCTCGATAAAGCCTGCGCCGAGCACGACGTTACCTGGAAATGGGTAAAAGGTCACAGTGGCCATAAATATAATGAAATTGTTGACGACCTTGCACGTGATGCGGCCAGCGGCAACAACTTAATTGATGATGAAGGTTACCAACCGTAACCCTCAATATCGCACTATTTTTTATTTTGCTGATAATGTTGCTTTGAGGTCTGCCTAAGCCCTACCCCTTTTATTGGCGCAAATTGTGGCCGTGCATGCCACTTAGGTTTTATTGGCGTAAGTGGCGCAACACGCTTTCGTGCCACCAGCAAATATACACTGCCCATAGGTTTTAAATATTGCTTGGTAAAGCTGCGCCAAAACGCAAACCGCGACAACCGGTTACCGCGTGCCAACGATGAATAAATAAAGCGCTCATCGGCCACAATTTCAAACCCAAGCAAATTAAGCCAGTCTTTTACCCGTGCAGGGGTAAAAAAGCGCCCTGTCCACGGTAATTTTTGACCACTAAATGGCAGTAATTGCGCTAACCCACAAAAGCTAAAAGGATTAAAACCGGTAATGGCAATATAACCGCCGGGAATAAGCGTACGATGAGCCTCACGTAATATATGATGCGGATCTGAGTGATACTCTAAACAATGGCTCATAATGCACGCATCTATACTGTGCTCATAAAAAGGCAGTTCGTCTATGTCAGCCACCACTCCGGTATAAGGGCCTGGCTCTGCAACGCATACTTGATGCTTAATGGAACTTTTGCTGGTATCTAACTCGCCACTTAAATTACCCAATTTAAGCATATGATAGCCAAACATACGTGGTAACCACGGCGACAATTTGCGTTCTATATCACAACGTAAATAATCACCATGCGGAAACTGTTGCCATGACAACGGTTTGGGGCCTTCTTGAAAACTAAGGGCTGGTTTCATTATATAAGCTCGTTATAATATTAATTAAATACCACTTTATAGAGCAACGATACATGGTGCAAGTCAAAGCAATTAAAGCCTTTTCTGATAACTACATTTGGTGCTTAACCACCGAGCATAATAATCAAGCGTGGGTGGTTGACCCTGGCCAATCTGCGCCGGTCACTGAGCATTTAGCACAGTATAATTTAACCCTAGGCGGTATTTTAATAACGCATCATCATTATGATCACACTGATGGCGTTGCCCAATTAGTAAAACAGTATCCAAACATTGAGGTTTACGGTCCCAGTAACAGTCCATTTAAAGGAATAACAGAGCCTTTAAATGAAGACCAAACGATTACCGTTTTAGGCACCTCATTTAATATTATCACCACGCCTGGCCACACACTCGATCATATTTGTTATGTTAATGATGCACTTGCCTTTACTGGCGACACATTATTTAGCGGTGGTTGTGGGCGCTTATTTGAAGGCACTCCAGAACAAATGTGGCATTCATTTAATAAACTTAGTGCACTACCAAGTGATTGCAAAGTGTATTGCACTCATGAATACACCCAGACGAATTTGGCGTTTGCAAAAGCGGTTGAGCCACGAAACCCCGAGTTACTAGCTTACAGCCAGCAAGTGGATGAATTGCGTAATAAAGATGAAATAACGTTGCCAAGTACCATAGGCCAAGAGCTAAAAATTAACCCTTTTATGCGTAGCAATTTGCCAAACATTATAGAATTAATACCAAAAGAATATTGTTTAGTTACAAAAAACAATGAACCTTGGGAAAACTTTGCTAGTCTGAGAAAGTTCAAAGATCATTTTTAATTTGGGCCTGTTGACCTTTCAAGGTTAAACATGCGCTAGCAACAACAATAAAAAACGATTAGTTAATAAACAACAAGTTAACATTTTCTAATCATATTTGTTTGGAACTTTTAACGGTCATAAGTGGCAATGTTGACTCATTATGGGTAGTATTCGCCGAGTTTTTTACCCTATGTATTGGTATTTATGAATAAATCTCCTCTTTTATTGGTCTTAGCGATGACGCTAAGCGGTTGTCAAACTCTGACAACGTTAAACACAGATTCACAAAATCAGGCACTAGAGCAGCTTGAAGGCGCAAGCCCAAACGATATTAGCACGGCGCTGATGATGAACGCGCAATATCAACAAGTGAACGATATCGAAGAGGAAGCCCCTGTGTTTGACGATGTTTGGGAGCGTATTCGTTACCAATTATCTATCGATATTCCCCAAAATCGCCCAGTAGTCGCTGAACGTAACTATTATGCGCGCCATCAGGCTTACCTAGATCGTATTTCTAAACGTGCTGAGCCGTATTTACACTTTATTGTTGAAGAAATTGAAAAGCGTGAAATGCCAATCGAAATTGCACTTTTACCTATAGTAGAAAGTGCTTTTGACCCTTATGGCTACTCGCATCGCACCGCATCGGGTATTTGGCAATTTATGCCAGCAACCGGCGAGCGTTTTGATTTAAAACAAAACTGGTGGTATGACGGCCGTCGCGACATTGTGCAATCAACTCGCGCAGCGCTTGATTATCTCTCATACTTACACAAAACCCTTGAGGGTGACTGGCTGAACGCAATTGCAGCTTATAACTCAGGTGAAGGCCGCTTACTGCGTGCGATTAAAAAGAATCGTAAAAAGCATTTACCTACCGATTTTTGGTCACTTGATTTACCTCGTGAAACCACTGCCTACGTGCCTAAATTATTAGCATTAGCCGATTTATTAAAGCGCGCTGATGATTTTAATGTGTCATGGAAGCCTATCATTAACGCGCAAGTGGTTGAAGTGGTCAATATTGAGTCACAGATTGATTTAGCGCTGGCAGCCGATATGGCTGACATGACCCTTACCGAGCTATACAGACTAAACCCTGGATTTAACCGCTGGGCAACAGACCCTGATGGCCCACACTTTTTATTAATACCCACGGATAAAGTAGAGCAATTTACAGAAAAATTGGCTGCAACTGACATTAAAAATCGTCTTCGCTGGCAACAATACAAAGTTAAAAAAGGTGATAGCCTGTCGGTAATTGCCAGTAAATTTACCACTAGCACCAATGCAATAAAGTCATTAAATAAGCTTAATTCAAACGTAATTCGTGTTGGCCAACAAATTTTAGTGCCGCTAACAGATGGTAAAATTAACAGTGAACATTTACCTCAGCAAGTACGCGCGGCCGCTAATAAAAGTTTGCGTACTAAGCTCTCACACACGGTAAAAAGTGGCGACACATTGTGGGACATAAGCCGCGAATACGATGTCACTATGGGTGAATTAGCTAAGTGGAATAAGTTGAAGAAAAATGCAGTACTGCGTTTAAATCAAAAATTGGTTGTTTATAAATCAGCAAATCAGCCTAAAGAGTCAGCGAATAACACCAATCGCACTATTACTTATAAAGTGCGTCGGGGTGATTCATTAGCGCGTATAGCCTCTAAGTTTAATTTAACCGTGAGCGATATAATTAAATGGAATGACTTGGCTGGGCAAAAATACTTACAGCCAGGCCAAAAGCTTAAATTAAAAGTAGATGTAAGAAGTAGCTGATCCTTATTGTAATAAACTGTTAAATAAAAAAGAGCGCATGCGCTCTTTTTTTGTGCCTGCTAAAAACCTTAGCTTACAATGCCCAAAGGCTGTGCGGTTTGCCATGCCCCGCGAGTAAAATCGGGAATATCTATTGAGCGGCTACGCTCACTCACAGACTGGGCTGATAACGGCGAAATAACCGACCATGCCGCCCCATCATAAACGTCTTGATCTAGCGGTTCACCATTTCTTAAGCAGTAAATCATCCGCCAAAACATTAAAAAGTCCATGCCACCGTGACCACCATTGCGCTGCGCCTCTTCACCCATTTTTGTCCACAAGGGATGGTCGTACTGCTCATACCATGCGCTCATATCATAATCCCACTCATGAAAACTTTTTGAGCCACCAGTTTCAAGGGCAATACGATTAGGGAAACCTGCAAACACGCCATTCGTGCCTTGTATTAAGTTATGTCGTGAGTACGGCCGAGGGGTTGTCGTATCGTGCTGCACCATAATACTGCGCCCTTTGAGAGTTTTAATCAGCGTCGTGTTCATGTCACCGGCAATATAATTGAGCTGGTTACGGGGGTGTTCGGCAGCAAACTCACGTTGCGCATAGGCGCTTCGGCCAAGTGAAGGTGAGCTCATTGAGGTTAAAAAATCGAACCGATCGCCACGATTTATATTCATGTATTGCGATACCGGCCCTAATCCATGCGTAGGATATAAATTACCGTCACGTCTTGCATGCCACTGCGTTCGCCATGAGCCTGTTTTGTGCTCAAGCTCTTTCATTTGCCAGCGCAGTTCATGAATATACGCCGCTTCGCCATGTAACAGCTCCCCAAATACACCTTGGCGTACCATGTTTAATACCATTAACTCGTCGCGGCCGTAGTTAACATTTTCCATCATCATGCAGTTTTTTTGCGTACGCTCTGCGGTATCGACAATTTGCCACATTTCATCAACAGTCAGTGCCAGAGGCACTTCAACAAAAGCATGTTTTGCGCTGTTCATGGTATCGATAGCCATTGGCGCATGCCATGCCCATGGTGTTGAAATAATCACAATATCAATATCTTGTCGTTCGAGCATTTGTTGATAAGCGCGCTCACTGCCACTATACAATGCAGGCTTTGCCACTCCCGTATCAACTAAATAATTAGCGGCACGTTCTAAAACCTCTGTATGAGTATCGCAAATAGCCACTATTTGAGTGCCTTCAATATGGCTCATACGCTTTACATGGCCAAACCCGCGCTGACCCACACCAATAAACCCTACTCTCACCACATCCATTTTAGGTGCGACCAAACCGATAACGGAGCGCCCTTGTTGCATAGGCGCGCTAGTATGAACACTGCCACTAGATGCACAGCCACTAACCACACCAGCAGCGGCAGCTACACTGGCTGCCTTTAAAAAATCCCGACGATTAAATTGCTTCATTACTTATCCCTTTTGTTATTATTTTTAACTTACCTAATGGCGGTTAATGGGTAAAGGGCCAAAGAGGTAAGCTGCATAAAAATAGGTTTAAAAGGGATAAAAATTCGCATTGTGTTATTGTTTGGGGTTATAGTCGAAAAAAATATTATTTCCTAACTTATTATGTCTTATATAAAAACCATCACATTTTTTTTAGTTATTGTACTAACGGGTTGCTCAGAGTCTGCAACCCACACTTCCTCGCTCGAAAACAGTCCGGGCGTTAGTTTAAATAATATAAAACAGCATATTAAAACCCTTGCCTCTGATGACTTTGAAGGTCGCGGTCCATTAACATTGGGTGAAGTAAAAACCGTTGGCTATTTGAGTGAACAATACAAAGCCATAGGGTTAACTGGTGCCTATAACGGTGATTTTTTACATCCGGTTAAAATGGCTATGATCACCGCAGATCAAAACATGCAATTGACCATGGGTGATTTAAGCTTTAAAGCGGGTAAAGACTTTACTGCTCGTACTAAACAATTACAGCCTGTTATTGATGTTCGCAATTCTGATGTGGTCTTTGTCGGTTATGGTATAAATGCCCCTGAATATAACTGGAACGACTACGCCAATATTGATGTAACTGGTAAAACCGTTATTGTGCTGGTAAACGATCCGGGCTTTGCCACTCAAGACGATACGTTATTTACTGGTAATGCCATGACTTATTATGGTCGTTGGACTTATAAATATGAAGAAGCCGCGCGCCAAGGCGCTAAAGCGGTATTTATTGTTCACGAAACAGCTCCTGCCGCATACCCTTGGGGGGTAGTTGAAAGCTCAAATACAGGCACTAAATACAGTCTAATGGATAACAACCTCAATGCATCTGAATTGCCCGTTATGGGCTGGCTAACACTCGATGCCACCGAGCAAATATTTGCATCAGCACACTTAAATTACCAACAATTAAAACAACAAGCACTTAGTGAGCAATTTCAAGCTAAAGCGTTGAATTTAAAAGCAACCCTTGCATTTAAAAACGAAGTGTCACATGCAAAATCACATAATGTGGTCGCAAAAATCACAGGCAGTGAAAGCCCAGATGAATACATCGTTATTAGTGCCCATTGGGATCACTTTGGCACTAAACAAACCGACAGCGGTCCTAAAATTTATAATGGCGCCGTTGATAACGCATCAGGCACCGCGGCCACCCTTGAGATTGCTCGAATAATGCAAAAAATGCATCAGCAAACACCGTTTAAACGCTCGATTATTTTTGCCAACTTCACCGCCGAAGAAACCGGTTTAATTGGTTCAGCGCAGTTTGCCTCTGGTGACGTGATCCCAACAAAGAATATGGTTGCCCTACTAAATATTGATGGGATGAACGTACTCGATAGCACCGACTATATTTTACAGTACGGTAAAGACCTCTCGACTATGGAACACTATTTAGCTAAAGCCGCAAACGCGCAAGGACGTCAAGTTAAACTGGATCCTCGTGCGCAAAATGGCTTATTTTTTAGATCGGATCATTTTTCACTCGCCAAACAAGGTGTGCCAAGCTTACTGTTTATGAGCCTAGGTGATACCGATCCTGACTACATCACTCATAAATACCATAAAGAAGCTGACGATTACTCAGCAGATTGGTCATTAGGTGGGGTAAAAAAAGATGTAGAACTGATTGTTGATATAGCCTCACAACTGGCGAATAACGGTGATTGGCCAAAATGGACAAGCGAGTCTGACTTTAAAGCCAAACGCACCGCTGACAAACAATAAATACAATTAAACATTACTACTTAAAATCCTCCTACTCGGAGGATTTTAGTTTTACCCGTGCCTGTGTAAGCAATGTTTCAGCTTTTGCCCCTAAATACACATATATCGCTAAAGCAATTAAAAGTCCCACCACTGCAAGCATCATCGCTATAGCTGGCATTAAATACTCTGATTGCCCTAATGCGGCTTTAAACATAGTGAGTAGTGCTTCAATTGATATAGCAATTAACACGGTAGAGATAAACCGGGTAATGGTTCGTCGTGTTGATGAGTGTCTAAAAATATCTTTATGCATGAGGATTTCTTCCTCAAGAATTGTTTTGCCAAGATCAAAAACAGCCAATGCTAACGTGATATAAATAATGATACTAAAGGGTTCTAGGGGATCGGACGAACTATTTACGTGAGTTATTAATTCATAGATGTCGATAAATACGATGTTGAGTAAAAAAAGCACCAAACTAAATAAGCACGCCACAATAATGCCATAACCTGCTTTAAAATAAGGTGACATAGTCGCACGAGCAGTATCACCCATCACAAACTCAATAAGCTGCGTTAAACTTACATCAACAACTAAATAATGTTGATTATTGATAGGTTTGTTTAATTCTTTAATCGCAGATATACATAAATGGTTGGTCGCAATAGAAATATAAGGCGCAGTAAAACAAATAGCATTACAGGCTTTTACATTTAAAAAATAAGGCCGCTCACTTAAATCCTGATTATTGCCTCTCTGTGCTAATTTTTTATTGTAGGCACGTTTAAAACAAACGTTATTGCCCTGTTGTGAGCCCTTCTCGTCCAAACAGTATTGTAATTCTAAAAAAGGATAATGCTTTGTTAAATAGCGCATATCACGATTATTAGCGATGCCGTCATCTATACTCATTAAAATTGATTCTAATAAGCTATGTATTATCTGCTCATATTCGTTATAGCGCTCAACACTACTTATATAACTCATTCTCGCCATAGTTAGGCTCCTTGAATACCCTAATCAACAGCTAAGCAAGTTTAAAACCAAAAATTAAAGAATATAAAAATCAATAGATTAAATTAAATACATTGATGCCATTGCACTATTTTAGTGACAACTGCACACACTATTTCTCGCCACGCACAAAAAAGCAGCTGAGTATTTACTACTTAGCTACTTTTTATGTCTCGTTTATAAATTACATAAACGCTTTCATCCGTAATGTAATTACTGAATTTTTGCGAACTCTTCTTTTGAAAGCTCACCGTTGCTATCAACATCTAAATCATCAAATAATTGAGCTAGTTGTGAGTTAGCTTGTGCTTCAGACTGGCTAATAACGCCGTCGCCATCAGTATCGAAAGAATCAAAGTCAACCGCAGCAAAAGCCGCTGAAGATGAAGCAAGTGCAATTAAAGCGAGTGTTTTAGTAAATGTTTTCATAATTAATCCTTAGGCTAAATGCCTTAATTAAAATGGTAAGAAGTCCTTTTCAAAGATCCTTAAGGGAAACTAGTACGCTGAAAATTCGTCTTTAGAAAGTTCACCATTACCATCTACATCTAGCTCTGCAAATTGCTCCATAAGCTCAGCAGCAACCGATGCCTCTGCTTGGCTGATGGTGCCACTGCCATCTACATCAAGCGTTTCAAAGTCTGTGCTTGCAAATACTGCAGATGAAGAAGCAAGCGCCATTAATACCAGTGTTGATTGTAACTTTTTCATAATATAATCCTTCAAAGTGTGCAATGTTCGTCAAATAAAAAATAATTGGCTCAAAACTATCAACCTCATATCCTTGCGATTCTTTGTCATAGGCTCCCTTGCCTATTTAGGTTGTCTTGGGCAACTCAGAATCAGTGGTAGTATTGAGCACTAAAGCTGGTTACGCCTTAGAAAACTCTGCTTTAGATAACTCACCGTTTTGGTCAGTATCAAGCTCAGTAAACTGGCTCATAAGTGAGGCGTCAACTGATGCTTCAGCTTGGCTAATAGCGCCGTTGCCATCCACATCGAGTGTGTCAAAATCGGTTGCTGCAAAAGCCGCTGATGAAGAAGCTAAAGCCATTAATACCAGTGTTGATTTAAGTGTTTTCATAATGTAATTCCTTCATTAGGTTGTGCGATAAAAGCGATATGCTTTATCACGTTTTTTGCTAAATACAGCTTAGGTATTACAACTTCGATGCCATGTTTTTAAAGTTATTTAAAAACATGAAGTTAGAATGATTTTGAAGCATTTTAATAAAAATAAACCATGATTTTGTTGCTTTTTAGCAACAACCACTGAGGCTGAAATAAATAAACATTTAGAATCAATAAGTTAAATTATAATAAAAAGAGACATGGGAATGAAAAAACCGGAAAAATCATGTTTAGAGCAGTTATGAGAATAAACCGACTCTGAACACATCCGACATACTTACTTTAACGGTATAAAATAATACGCATAACGCATTGAAATATAATAACTAAAATAATATTTCTATTATTTTTATAAAAATTTTTTAAGAGCGAATTAAAAACTATCGTTTTGTTGCCAAATGGCGAATTGGGATGAAAAAAGCTGTATAAGAGAAGAGTCGCTAGCTATGTGTTGCTCTAAAAATCAATAAACTAGTCGCTCATACTCATAAGGGCTATGAGCATGAGCAATGTGTTTTACAAAGTCTGCTTTATTTCCAACCTTGCAGCCATTTTTGTTGATCTTTTAAATCGCGCCACTGGATTGGGTATTGGTTTTTTGACATTACCGCCTCAGTGATACATTCAATGACGTTGCCGTCTTCATCAAACTCAACCTCAACAATAATAAAATGTTTTTCCTTATTAATTGCTGGGATCGCTGTCCATTTACTATTAAGCAGTTTTTTAGGATTTAATTTATTCATACTACGCCTTCTAAGTTTTCTGCTTGAACATACGCATCAGAGCCATTTTTAGTTTTATTAATCTGATATTCAAGACACTAATAACGTGCCTTTATACATTTGCATTTGGCAATGAAAAGCATATTCCCCCACTTTAAGTGCTGGTAGCTCAACAGTGTTATTCTCACCCATAGCGAGCGTTTTACTGATATCGAGTGAAGGAAACACCACCGTTTCGGCGCATGGGGCGCTGTCTTGTCGATTAAACGTCAGCGTTACTTTTTTATCAGCAGCCACTTTAATATGGGCAGGATAATAAACGCCGTTATTAACCACTATCGTTATTTTGTTATTATTACTCTGCACTTGCTTAGGTTTGTATAGCCAAAACCAGTAAATAATAACCGCAATTAACAACGCGCCGAGTATATTGATCATCAACATAATGCTACTCCTATTTATAAAATTACGATTTACTGGGTTTAAAAAAGCGCAGGCGATTGGCGTTTGTGACCACAGTTAGTGATGACAACGCCATAGCAGCACCTGCAACAACCGGGTTGAGTAATATACCAAAAAATGGATATAACAGCCCCGCAGCAATTGGAATACCTGCCACATTGTAAATAAATGCACCAAATAAATTTTGCTTAATATTGACTATAGTGGCGCTACTAATCGCAATGGCATCGCCAAGACTCTGTAATGAACCACGCATTAAGGTGATATCAGCGCTCTCTATCGCCACATCGGTGCCAGTGCCAATAGCAAACCCAACATCAGCCTGTGCCATTGCCGGCGCATCGTTTATACCATCACCAGTCATACCGACTATTTCACCTTTAGCTTGGCGTTTAGTTACTTCACTGGCTTTGTCATCAGGCATTACTTGGGCAATAAAGTCCTTAATACCGACTTTGTTAGCGACGGCTCTGGCGGTAGCTTGGTTATCACCGGTCAGCATAACAACATGGATACCTTTGTTTTGTAGACGTTTAATGGCCTCTGCTGAATCGTCTTTTATCGGATCGGCTACCGCTATAATGGCTTGTAGTTGGGTATCAATAGCAAAATACATTGGCGTTTTAGCGGCGCTGGCTAATTGCTCAGCTTGCTCTTTTGCCTCTGCAATACTGATATTGTGTTGGCTCATAAGCGCTTCATTGCCAAACAATAAAGTTTGTCCATTTAATCTGCCTGTAACACCTTGCCCCGTCACAGCGTTAAAATCGCTGACTTTTTCAATCGTGATATCTTCATTTTCAGCATAATTTACAATAGCTTGCGCTAAAGGATGTTCAGAGCCGCTTTCAAGACTAGCGGCAAGCTTTAGCACGTGTACTTTATCGCTGTCATTAAAATTAATGATATCGGTAACGGTGGGTTTTCCTTCTGTGATCGTGCCAGTCTTATCTAAAATCATGGTGGTTATTTTAGAGGTGGTTTGCAGCGCTTCTCCATTACGAATAAGTATTCCCGATTCAGCGGCTTTACCTATCCCAACCATAATTGACATAGGGGTTGCTAAACCCAGCGCACACGGACAGGCAATGATAAGCACCGTGGTCACGGCTACTACCGCATAAGCAATGCTCGGCTCGGGGCCAAAATTAAGCCATGCAAGGCCCGCGAGCACTGCAATAATCATTACCGTAGGAACAAATACGCCGGATATTACATCGGCTAAACGCCCTATGGAGGGTTTAGAATTTTGTGCTCGTTTAACCATATTAATAATACTGGCAAGTGTGGTTTCACTGCCAATATGGGTGGCTTTAAATAGCAACGTGCCACTTTTATTAATACTGCCTGCAACAACGGTATCGCCCTCACTTTTGTTCACTGGCATAGGCTCACCCGTGAGCATTGACTCATCCACTGAGCTGCTACCTTCAATGACTTCACCATCCACGGGGATTTTTTCACCGGGGCGTACACGCACAGTCTCGTTTTTTAGTACCTCACTAATAGCTATATCTTGCTCTTTGTTATCACGCACTACCCGAGCGGTTTTTGGCTGCAAACCGATTAAGCGTTTTATCGCCTCAGAAGTACGACCGCGGGCTTTTACTTCAAAGGCAAGGCCTAGGCTAATTAAACCGATGATCATCGCTGAGGCTTCAAAATAAACATGCCTAGCCACCTCGGGTAACACGCTTGGCGCAATGACTACCATCATAGAATACAACCACGCGGTACCTGTGCCCAACGCAATCAGTGTATCCATATTGGCGGTGTGGTTTTTAAATGACTGCCATGCGCCGTTGTAAAACTGTTTACCCGCAATGGCCATAACCACTAAAGTGACTATACCAACAATAAACCAGCCAATGCGCTGCGCGTTGGTGGTAACACTCATATCAAAAATAAGCCCATACAACATAAGCGGAGCGCCAACGCCTAGCGCCAATACCATATTTCGCATTAGCTTTTTATAGTGTGCGCTATCGGCTTTGGCTTTTTCATCTAGCGCGTCTTGCTCCGACTCGCTTTTCATTGGCTTAGCCTTGTAACCAATATTTTCGACTGCTTCAATCAGCTCAGCTGATGGCGCATTGCCTTCAACTTGCACACTGCGATCAGCAAAGTTCATTTCAACACGCTGCGCACCTGATACGCTTTTTAGCGCTTTTTCTATTTTTGCGACGCAGCTGCCGCAATTGGCACCTTCAATTATAAAATTTTGCACTGTGTCTTTATTGTTGCTCATTTTGCTTCCTCGGAACTCACTTGTTCGTTAAGGGGATCTACAAAGGTCTCAATTAAACTACATATATCAGCACTTGCGGCACCATCGCTTGAGTTTTCCCACTGTTTTACCGCTGCTTGCATACGCGTTCTTAGTTTGAGTGTTTCTTGAAATAGCCGCTCTGTTTCTTCGAGCCGTTTAGTTATTAATTGTCGTGTCAGTGGACACGGACAATTCCCTTGCTCCGACTGAGCAACTATTTGCTGAATATCTTTAATAGAAAAACCAAGTTGCCGTGCACTAATAATAAACTTTAAACGCTGTTGATCGGCAGCGGTATACACTTGATAGCCATTGCTTTGGCTACGAATGGGGTTAAGTAACTTTATACGCGTGTAGTGCCGCACTGTATCTTGGGTCACTCCCATGATTTCAGCTAGCTGTTTAACATACATAACTCACTCCATCGGGTTTTAGTAGTGATATAATAAACCTATGTGTAACACACAGGTCAACCGCTATTTTAAAACTCAGGGAATGCGTTATCGGCACATTAAATAAGTGATTACGTTTGCTTAAAGAAGAGGAAGAATACAGCAGTCACAAAATAGTGACTGCTAGAAAATGTAGACGTTATTTTGCTACGAGTTAGGTTAACTATAGTTTAATTTGCTTCGCTACGCGATTGTTTAAGTGCTTCACCTAGCTGCCCAGCAATTGCTTGGATCTCAGGCATGGCTTCTTGCACTAGAGATTGTGACATTTGCATAGATGCTTGCATCACCTGTGGCATTTTTTTCAAAATAGCTTGCCCTGACTCTGTTTTATAAAAATCGAGCATATCGCTAATCTCTTGCTCACTAAATTGCTTATCATAAAGGTTAACCATCATAGGCTGCATTTTTTGCCAGCTCATTTTGGTTTTTAGCACCTTAGTCATATCGGCATAATATTTGTCAAATATTGGCTTTTCATCTGGCTTTACCCCCATTTGCACCGACATATTTTGCATCATGCCCTCAACTTGAGAATACATAGAGTCAACCATAGCGTCCATATCCATCACCTCTACCAGCTCATCAATTTTTTGTTGCTTAGTAGTTTGCGCTGCATATAGGCTAGTTGAAAAAATAAGTAGTGATAAAAGTAATACCTTACCCATATTAATATCCTTTTTGTATTTGAATTTACGCCATACTCACATGTTCAATAAGTGTTGTAAATGGGAACAACCAAAAAAACAAAAAGCCGAATAACTACCATTATTCGGCTTTTTGTCGTTTGTTAGGGTTAATCTTTTTCGATATTATCGAGTCCTTTCGTTCCATCTTTGGCTTTTAACTTATGATGAATAGCGGTTTTAATTAGCATATAACCACTAATGGGCGCCGTGATTAATAAAAATATAGTGATTAATATTTCTTTTACGCTTAAGCCACTAGCTGAATTGGCAAAAAATACCATCGCAGCCGTGAGTATACTTGCCATCCCTAAAGTGGTTGCTTTAGTTGGCCCATGTAAACGCATAAAAAAGTCCGGCAGTTTAATTAAGCCAATAGAGCCAATTAAAATAAAGAGCCCACCTAACAACAGCAATATTGATACGATCCATTCACTTATCATTTTAATACCTTACTCAATTATATCGCCACGAAGTAAATACTTACATACTGCCACGGTACTTATAAAGCCTAACATTGCGATAAGCAAAGCGGCTTCAAAATATAAACCTGTTCCCATACTGATGCTATATAAAATAATCAATGCAATAACGTTAATATACATTGTATCGAGCGCCAAAATACGATCTGGTACTGATGGACCAATAATAAGTCGCCATAAATTTAGTAGTAATGACAATCCAACCATTGAAAAAACAATCAGTAATACTGTATCTAACATTGAAATATCTCCTTTAGGGGAGCTTCGTAGCGTGCTTTTATTTGTTTGATAAGTGCTTGCTCATCATCTAAATCCAACACGTGAATTAATAAATATCGCTGCGCTGGTTCATCATCTTCATTAAGTGACTTAATGAGAGGATAAACCTCAGCACTTACTGTACCCGGCGTTAAAGACACACAACTAGCCAAAATAGTAATTGGCATTTCATGCATTAAATCGATAGGCACTTTAACAAAACCTGGACGTAAATTTTTTGAAGGGCCCAGTATTAATAAGGCCACTTGTAAATTAGCCACAATAATATCGTAAAGCACAATAAGTAACTGCTTAAACGCCAAGCCAGGCTTTAATATGAGTGGTTGTGGATCTCTAAATGACATACTGAATAAAGGAATAAGCAGTGCTAACAATGCACCCAATATAATATGCCCTACAGACACACTGTTATTTAATAATAGCCATACTATAAATAAAAATAGACTACGAAACGGTGTGGGTAACCAACGAAAACGAGCTTCTAAGCGCATTACAGACCTCCCTTGAGTACCGCATTAATACCACCACTAATATCGTGAAGTTGTGTTGCTGTTTCAAGTGCATATTGCGTTGCCAAATCACCAAAAACAACCAACAGTATTGAGCTTGTGAGCAGGCCAACAAGTACGATAACTTGCAACGGATGTGCATTAGCAACATCAGCAGCCTCACCGCCTTTGTCTTTATGCTCCCAAAACAAACTCGTGCCTGCACGTGATATAGCAACAATTAACGCTAAGCTCATAATTAAGTAAACAGGCCAAAATACCAGTGCTTGCTCACTGTTTAAGGTGGTTTTTAAAATCCAAATTTTACCTACAAAACCTGAAAGTGGCGGCATACCTATGACGGTTAGTCCAGCGATAATAAAACACGCCCCCAACAAGAATGGTTGTTTAACTGCGCGTCCGCCAACTAATCTGTCGCCGGCTTTACCTCGCTGAGTTGCAATTAAATCAGCCAGTAAAAATAGTGCTGCAGTCACTAACGTTGAGTGCACCAAATAATACAATAGTGCAGCTGTGGCGTTTATATTTTGAAGTGCAACCAGTGCCACTAAAGTACCCACAGAAACCAGTACTAAGTTTGCGGTAAGCTTACGTAAATCTTGTGCTGCCAACACCCCGATTGCCCCAATCACTATAGTAGCAATGGCCAACGCCCATAGCCAAGACTGCGCCATATGCTCAAGTTCACCGGCTTGTTCACCAAATACCACTGTATATACGCGTAAAGTGGCGTAAACACCTACTTTGGTCATAATCGCGAATAATGCAGCAACCACGGGTGTCGCACTTGAATAGGCATTTGGGAGCCATAAATGCAGTGGTAATAGTGCACTTTTAAGGGCAAATACTACAAGCAATAGTAACCCGCCCGCTTTAGCTAAATAAACATCATCACCGGTTAACTGCGGTACTTTATTAGCCATATCAGCAATGTTTAGGGTACCCAATACCCCATATAAAATACCTAAGCCGATTAAAAATACACTTGAGCCAACCAAGTTTAAAATAACGTAATGCAGTGCTGCACGTGTTTTTGGTTTACCGCCGCCGTGCATTAATAGCGCATAAGAAGCAATTAGTAACACTTCAAAAAAGACAAAGACGTTAAATAAATCACCCGTTAAAAACGCACCATTTACCCCTAATATTAAAAAATGAACCAAGGGATGGAAAAAGCTGCCTTGCTCGTCATCGCCGGCACACCCATATAAAACCACACCAAGACCTAAAAAGGCGGTTAAAGTAACCAGTAAAGTTGAGAGCATATCTGCTACCAGTACAATACCAAACGGCGCTGACCAGTTACCGATTGCATAAACAATAATCCCGTTATCTTTAACCTGAACCAGCAGTAATACTGTAATTACAAAGGTTAAAATAGCCATTAGGCTTGAAGTTAATCGCCGTGCAAATAAACTTTTGCCACACGGTGGCAGTAGCAGAATGATTGCCGCTAGCATAGGCATTAAAACAGGCAAAGATGCTAAATGCTGAATCATTTTCTCTCCTTGCGTTTACTTCTGGTTAGGGTGCCATCAACATGATCATTCCCTAAATCTGCTCGCCCTCGTATCGATAAAATAACCACAAACGCAGTCATGGCAAATCCTATCACAATAGCTGTTAATACTAAGGCTTGTGGCAGCGGATCGGCGTAATCAGCGCCAGTTCCAAGTACCACCGCTTTATTGATAGTTAAGCGCCCTGATGAGAATAAAAACAAATTAACCGCGTAAGAAATCATTGTCAGCCCCAATACCACTGGGAATGTGCGCGCTCTCAATAATAAGAACACACCACAGGTGACTAGCACGCCAACGCAAGATGCGTATAACAGTTCCATTAAATATTTACCTCTTCTTTCTCTGCGTTCGCTGTCATATTACCTAAGCTCGCAAGGATCATTAGCGTCGCGCCAACGACGGTTAAGTACACGCCCAAGTCAAATACAATGGCGCTAGCTAGCTCTGTTTTACCAACAAACGGAATATCAAAGTAATCAAACCAGGTAGTTAAGAATGGTTTATCGAAGAACCAACTTCCGACACCCGTAAACATGGCGATAGCGATACCTGATGCAATAATTTTTCGATAGTTAACATCAAAACGTTCATTAATCCACGCAGTACCATGGGCCATATATTGTAAAATAAAGGCAATAGAGGTCACGAGACCGGCAATAAATCCACCGCCCGGTAAGTTATGACCACGTAAGAAAATATAAGCGGATACTAATAGCGCCAATGGTAATAAGCTTTGTGAAATACAAGCCAATAAAATAGGGTGACGGTCTTTAGACCATGGGCGCCCTTCACTGTCGCTTGCTGGCATATAAAGCGGAATTCTTGATAACAGTTTAAATATACCCAGTGCTGCAATCCCTAACACGGTGATTTCACCTAAGGTATCAAAGCCCCTAAAATCAACTAAAATAACGTTAACAACGTTAGTACCCCCACCGCCTGTTTTAGCATTAGCAACAAAGAATTCAGAAATTGAATTAAGAGGACGGGTCAGTAATGCATAACAAATACTAGCAATAATTACCCCCACCGTAGAGGAAATAACCACATCACGTAAAATACGCAACGAGCTTGACTCTCTTGGCGTACTTTGCGGTAAGAAAAACAGTGCCAACATTAATAATATGATGGTCGCAACTTCTACTGTAAGTTGCGTTAAGGCCAAGTCAGGCGCTGAAAAACGTGTAAACGCTACCGACACCATTAATCCCACAATCGACAGCATTAATAACGACACCATCCGAATTCGATGCCAAATAACGGTAGCAATAGCACCAATAATCAGTAGCCCTGCACCTATAGCATTTTGAATATCAACTGGGGTGTTAGGTACACTGCCAGCTAGCTGTTTCATTTCAAATAATGGCCAACCTGAGGCAAGTAATACAACACCTAACATAATAAATACATAGCGTTGTAATGAGCCATTTTCTGTTGATTGGATTTTGTTTTGACACCAATTAACCACAACCGCTAAAAAACGCTCGAAGATTTTTTTAGCGTTAAAAGGAGGTAACGACGCCTGAAACTGAAACAAGTACTTACGATTAACGTAAATAAATAAACCACCAATCACCGCCATACCACTCATAAGTAGAGGTAAATTGAAACCGTGCCAAATAGTTAGCTTGTACTCAGGCATAGCTTGGCCAAGTACGGCCAATGAAGCAGCCGATAAAATACCATCTACTGCAAAGTGCGGAAAAATACCCACTAAAATACATAGCACCACTAAAATTTCGATAGGCACACGCATATAACGTGGCGCCTCATGAGGGGTGCGTGGTAAGTCTATCGGTTCACCATTAAAGAACACGTCATGAATAAAGCGAGATGAGTACGCTACCGACAGCGCACCTGCAACGGTTGCCAGCACAGGAATTAACCACGACATAGAGCCAAGTACTTGCTGATGCAGTGTTTCAGCAAAAAACATTTCTTTAGATAAGAAACCATTTAATAGCGGTACACCCGCCANCATAGCGGCAGCGGCCACCATCGCCAATGTGGCCGTATAAGGTAAGTAGCGCCACATGCCATTGAGTTTGCGCATATCACGCGTGCCGGTTTCATGATCAATAATACCCGTGGCCATAAATAACGACGCTTTAAACGTAGCATGGTTAATAATATGAAAAATAGCGGCTACGGTTGCAAGTTGTGTGTCTAGGCCGAGTAATAGAGTAATTAGGCCTAAATGACTAATTGTTGAATAGGCTAATAAGCCTTTTAAATCATGTTTGAATAGCGCGATGTAAGCGCCAAATAAAAGTGTAGTTAAACCCGTCAAACCGACTAATAAAAACCAAGTGTCGGTACCCGCCAGTGCTGGATAAAAACGCGCAAGTAAAAAGATACCCGCTTTTACCATAGTGGCAGAGTGTAAATAGGCACTAACCGGTGTAGGTGCTGCCATGGCATGGGGTAACCAAAAATGAAACGGAAATTGTGCAGACTTGGTAAAGGCGCCTAGTAATACTAGCACCAGCGCTAATTCGTATAAATCATGTGATTGAATAATCGCTTTGCTAGCTAAAATAGTGTCTAGGTTGTAGCTTCCAACAATATCACCTAGCAGCATTAAGCCGCCCAGTAATGCTAAACCACCCGCACCGGTTACCGCCAGTGCCATACGCGCCCCCTTGCGCGCCTCTGATTTATGCCACCAGTAACTAATCAACAAGAACGAGCTAATACTGGTTAGCTCCCAAAATACCCATAACTGAATCACATTGTTTGACATAACAATGCCCAGCATGGCGGTCATAAATAACATTAAGTAACTAAATAGCTTTGGCAGTGAATCGTTTTGACTTAGGTAATAACGGGCATACAAAATAACCAGCAGCCCTATTCCTAAAATCATAAATAAAAACAGTAAACTCAAACCATCTAAGCGTAAGGAAATATCCAGCCCTAAAGCAGGTATCCACTGCGCGCTAAAACGAATGGTTTCTCCCGCGAGAACCGCAGGCGCATGATAAAGTGTAATTGCAAGCGCGGCTAAAGGCGCAATAGCCGTTAGGCTCGTTGCCTGATTTCGAGAAAGTTTGCCGGTGCATGCAGAAATAACACTGCCTAATAAGGATAACAGGGGTATCCAGAGCAAAGTCATAATGAAGGGCCTTTTTGAATCATAAAGTTTATCAATTCGCTACTTGTTATTATTAAATACCAAAGTGACTTGGGTATACGTTTTATATCTGTTTTTTAACAACATTAATACGTACAGTTATACTGATAAACACGGTTTTTGTCTATAGAAAGCGCTTCTAGCGGGGCAATAATCAAACAAAAAATCTATAAATTAATGAACTGGGATAAAACCGGCTCAGCTTTTAAGCAGTTTTAATAGGCTCATATAATCATTGGTTAAACAACCTAAAAGCACTCTATTTAATGATTAAAAGCGCGGGAATAAATCTGCATGTTGCTCTATATGAGTTTGCCACAAAGCCCGATATTGCTCTGAAAGTCCAACCTGTTGATATTGCATAATAGACCACTGTGCGCTTGGCTTATAAGCAACACCTCCTTGCTGACAGCTTTTGCTTTTGTGCCATCCTTTTGGCGCATCAGTGTTATGAGCAATAAACAAGTTAGGGGCAACCAACCCCTCAAGCTGACAAAGCCAAGCTTGTTTTTTTGCTGGTAAAGCATATTCATCTTCAAAACCATTAAAGTGCATTAATTCATGTAAAAAGACTGCATAATTAGCCTGCGAGTTAATATGCATTAAGCCCTGATGCACATTGGCAGTACCTTGCTTGGGCATCATAATCGCAAAATCGAATCCTTTAGGAAGCCGCTGCTTAAGTGATGACTGTTGCCAATCGCACTGCGCAAGCGTTGCTTTAGTGCTGTTACAAGCAATTGCATTACCAACATATATAGGCTTTGAAAAACAAAATGCATTACTACTAGGCTCTGGGTGTTGTGCGTATTTTTTCACAAAGTGGTTGAGCCTATATAAACCATCACGGTGATCGCTCAGCATTAGCACATTAAATGTGCATTGCTTTTGTATCTCAATTTGCTCGCTCGCTACCAAAAACCCTAATTTATTCATAAAGGAGTGATTTAATGCATCGAAGGGAGCATGCTGTTGTAACTGTAAATGATAAAAGGCATCCCCTTTAGGTAACTTATTGTGAGCTTTTAATAACGCTAAATCTTGCCAACGCTGTTGAGCAAGCAATGAAGCTGCGAGATGTTTTTGTTGTTTAATTGTTATCTCATCGAGGCTTGCTTGCCAAAAGAGCTTGGCGGTTTCAGTTTGATTATTGGCTATTAATGATAACCCATATCCGTATTGTGCATGGGCTATTTTATTGCGTGCTAAGGTGGCTAATGAGGTCGGGGGGAGTTGTAAAATATGCGATGCAAAGTAACTAGGGAATTGCCAATAACTATCAATCACATTGGCTTTGGCGTGCAATACTTGCCAAAAGCCAATGCTATTTTGTTTATTACTGGAGCCACTAATTAAGCTAGTGCACAGTAATAAAATACTTAATTTAAAAAAATTAGCCCGCGCTTTCACTTGCCATCAACTCAAGCTCTAAACGTGCATATTTATATTCTATAAATTCATGAACGTTCGTGGCCAGCGCCAACTTAAAGTAATCTGTTGCAATTGAAAGCTCACCTGCGGCTTGGTGCTGTTTAGCTAAGTAAAAATAAGCTTCACATAAACGTTGAGCATATTCTTGTTGTGAACTTACACCATCGGCTATGCCTGAAAAAAATGCTTTTTCACTCATATCACCTACATACAAGGCAATAAGCTGATATGCCCATTCGTTTTCATCAAGGGCTGCCGCATTGGCTTTTAACGAAGCGAGTGCCTGAGTTTTATCTTGTGCCGCTTGCGCTAAATAAAGCCACAGAACACGATAAGGATCGTTAGGAGAGCGCTCCAAGAACGTTTTAAAGTCATCTTTTGCAAGCGTGGCTCTATCACCATAGTACAAAGCAATACCACGATTTAAATACGCATATTCATGTTCTTGGTCTAACTCTATGGCTGAATCAAAATACTCGTATGCTTTTTCGTATTGCTGCATCAAGGTATGTTGAATCCCCAAAAAGTTATACACTTCAGCCAAATCAGGTTTCAGTTTAACTGCTCGGTTAAAATCAATTCGCGATAAAGTGGTCATGCCTAAGCTATCAAACAGCACACCACGGTCATAATACAGCTTTGCTTGTTGCTCTGTACTTAAGTCTGCCCTATTTAATAGTTCTGAAAAACGAGCAATGGCAATTTCATTTCTAAAGTCTGATGCAAGTGGCGCAGTAAATGGCACATTAATAATAGCAGCGGGTTTAGTAGTAGCCTGACAAGCGCTTAAAGACAAAATAGCAAAAGATGCCAAGGCTAAATGTTTAAGTCTCATTAAAATCCTTAATACCGAGGTAAGTAGCAAATAGATAAGACATAAGCTGTCTTGTAAGGTTCATTCTTGTTATATGTTACTTAACGTCTTGAACATAATAGGTTGCTAACATTAAAGCATAAAAAAAGGGGCTAAACAGCCCCTTTTTATACTATCCAGTAATTATCTGGATGAAAGATTAGCAATTACGCGTCTTTAGACTCGTCAGCTGCAGGTGCTGCTGATTCCATTGCTTCTTTAATACTTAGACGTACACGGCCTTGGCGGTCTACTTCTAGTACTTTAACTTTAACTTCTTGACCTTCACTAAGGTGATCAGCAACGTTGTTAACACGCTCTGTGCTGATTTGTGAGATATGCACTAGGCCATCTTTACCAGGAAGAATATTTACAAACGCACCGAAGTCAACGATACGTACAACTTTACCTTCGTAGATAGTACCAACTTCAAGCTCAGCAGTTAATTGCTCAATACGGCTAATTGCATTTGCTGCACTTTCACCGTCTGTAGCAGCAATCTTAATTGTGCCATCATCACCGATTTCAATCGTAGTACCTGTTTCTTCAGTAAGTTGACGAATAGTTGCGCCACCTTTACCGATTACTTCAGCAATTTTCTTCTGTGGGATTTGCATCGTGTAAATACGCGGAGCAAACATAGATAACTCTTCAGAAGGTGCAGAAATCGCTTCGTCCATCACACCTAGAATGTGTAAACGAGCTGCTTTAGCTTGCTTAAGCGCGATTTGCATGATTTCTTGCGTGATACCTTCAATCTTGATATCCATTTGTAGTGCAGTGATACCGTTAGTTGTACCCGCTACTTTAAAGTCCATGTCACCTAAGTGATCTTCATCACCTAAGATATCTGAAAGTACTACAAAGTTTTCTTCTTCTTTAACTAGGCCCATCGCGATACCCGCAACAGAAGCTTTAATTGGTACACCCGCGTTCATAAGCGCTAGAGACGTACCACAAACCGATGCCATTGAAGATGAACCATTTGATTCAGTGATTTCAGATACAACACGAATTGAGTAAGGGAACTCAGTTAATGTTGGCATTACAGCTTGGATACCACGCTTAGCTAGGTTACCGTGGCCGATTTCACGACGCTTAGGAGAACCTACAAAACCCGTTTCACCTACACAGAATGGAGGGAAGTTGTAGTTAAGCATAAAGTGGTTTTTGTGCGTGCCAGTTAAATCATCGATTAACTGTGAGTCACGTTCTGTACCAAGTGTTGCTGTTACTAATGCTTGCGTTTCACCACGTGTAAAAATTGCAGAACCGTGAGTACGTGGAAGTACGCCCGTCATTACATCTAGTGCACGGATCATATCTGGTTCACGACCATCGATACGTTTTTCGCCAGCAGCGATACGGCCACGAACGATTTTCTTCTCAAGTGAACCGAATACTTTACCTACTTCTTGCTTATCAAGCGTTTCGCCTTCAGCAAGTTCGCTAGTAAGCGCTTCAACTACGGCATCTTTTGCTGCAGTTAATGCTTCTTTACGCGCTACTTTATCAGTAATACGGTAAGCTTCGCCTACTTTATCAGCAGCAAGTGTTGCTACTTTCTCTTCTAATGCAACGTTTTTCTCAGGTGCAGTCCAATCCCAAGTAGGCTTGCCTGCTTCTGCTTTAAATTCGTTGATTGCCTTGATGATAGACTGTGATTGCTCATGGCCGTATACAACTGCGCCTAGCATTACGTCTTCAGCAAGTACGTCTGCTTCTGATTCAACCATAAGTACGGCGTTATCAGTACCAGCAACAACTAAATCAAGTTGGCTTTCTTCAAGCTCTTTTAGTGTTGGGTTAAGTACGTATTCACCGTTGATGTAACCAACACGTGATGCACCAATTGGACCGCTGAACGGAATACCAGAGATAGCAAGTGCTGCTGATGTACCAATCATCGCAACCATATCAGGTTGGATTTCAGGGTTTACAGAAACAACAGTCGCGATAACTTGTACTTCGTTTACGAAACCATTTGGAAAAAGTGGACGAATTGGACGGTCAATAAGACGTGCAATTAGCGTTTCGCCATCGTTAGGACGACCTTCACGCTTAAGGAAACCACCTGGGATACGACCTGCAGCGTACATACGCTCTTGGTAGTTAACTGTTAGTGGGAAAAAGTCTTGGCCTGGTTGAGCTTCACGCTTACCAACAACCGTTACGAGTACTGACGTGTCGCCAATGCTTGCTAGTACTGCGCCGTCTGCTTGACGAGCGATAGCACCTGTTTCTAGCGTCACTGTGTGTTGACCTAGTTGAAATTCTTTTATAATTGCTTGCACTTAAAATATTCCTTAAATGTATTTTTAGTATTAATTAAGTTTTCATCAAAGTACCAATTACAGTACATAATTGTATTCAGTTGGAAATCAATTAAGTACTACAATTGGCAATGATGTAAATAACCGTAGATAAACCTTTTTATCTACGCGCCATAGTATATAACAAAGTCAGGTAAAATTGCGAGCTTAGCACCGAGATAAAATAGTGCTTGCAGCAATGTCAAAAACATTCGCTTTGTGAAAGATAATAGTATGGCTTTTATTCGATATTTCAAGGGGTTTACTAAGAAGTACTGGGGAAGACGAGAAAATTTAAGCACAAAAAAAGGAGCTAAAAAGCTCCCCTTTTGATAATCAAGTTCTTAGCGACGTAGGCCAAGCTCTTTGATTAACGCAGTGTAACGCGAGATATCTTTACCTTTAAGGTAATCAAGCAGTTTACGGCGAGTGCTTACTTTACGAAGCAGACCACGACGTGAGTGGAAGTCATGCTTGTGATCAGCAAAGTGACCTTGAAGCTTGTTGATATCAAAAGTAAGTAATGCTACTTGTACTTCAGGTGAACCAGTGTCGCCTTCAGCGCGTGCGAATTTAGCAATGATATCGATTTTTTCTTGATTACTTAGTGACATAATAACTCCAAAAGTTAAATTTAATAGGTGCTTTAGCCGATCACTAATTCAGCCAAAACGATTAAGCGGGCGTATTCTACCAATTATCAGCATAACTACAAGTTAAACTTTACTCTGGTTGCTGATTAGACAAGCCACGTTTTGATTTTAGATGGCCATCAGGATTACGTTCACCAGTACCAATAAAAATTCCGTCAGCCAGTACTTTTATTGCACCTTCAGGTAATTCTTTACCTAGCACCACAGCTTGACCATGGCTAAATGCTATTCCCTGCTCTTTAGTAATTTCCACAACAGGTAAATCAACTAACGCGGTATCCATTGGCAATAATAGTTCGTCAAGGTAAGTAGAAGGCGCAACGTCTTGTTCTTTCGCTTGATTTAATAACGTTTCTAACTGCTCAAGTGTGACCATTTTATCTGCTGGGTAATGCCCTACAGCACTACGATGCAGCATAATCACATGCGCGCCGCAGCCAAGGTTTTCACCTAAGTCATCAACAATAGTACGAATATACGTGCCTTTAGATACATGGGCAGTCATTTGTATTTCGTTAGCTTGCTCATCAAACTCATCAAGCGTTAAGCTAAATACGTTAATTTTTCGACACTTACGAGGGACTTCTATGCCTTCGCGCGCGTATTTATATAAAGGCTTGCCTTCATATTTAAGCGCTGAGTACATTGATGGGTATTGATCTGACTCACCTAAAAATTTAGCAATTTCCTGTGTAAGCAGTTCAGCAGTAACATTAACATCACGCGTTTCGACCACTTCACCATCAGAGTCTGACGTGGTAGTACGCTCACCCAGCTTTGCTCGCACAACATAGGTTTTATCTGTATCGAGTAAAAACTGGGTAAACTTAGTGGCTTCACCAAAACAAATAGGCAGCATACCGGTCGCAAGCGGATCGAGCGCACCAGTGTGCCCTGCTTTTTGAGCAAAATAAATACCTTTCGCTTGCTGCAGTGCTTTGTTTGATGAAATACCTTCTGGTTTGTTTAACAACAAAATACCATCAACTGGACGGCCTTTACTGCGTCTTGCCATTAGTCTTTAGTGCCTTCTTCGCTATCTGTTTCATCATCAACATGCTTAGCATTATCTTCACGAATGATAGAGTCCACTAAGTTAGAGATTCGCATCCCTTCCATTAATGAATTATCAACCACAAATTTAAGCTCAGGCATGATTCGCGCACGAATACGTTTACCTAGCAACGAGCGGATATAACCGGTTGCTTCGTTAAGTACTTTGGCACTTTGCTTGGCTGCATTTTCATCTTCGGTGTTAAACACAGTAATGAAAACTTTGGCATAAGATAAATCGCGCGATACTTCTACCGCAGACACTGTCACCATGCCCAAGCGTGGATCTTTAATTTCGCGTTGTAAAATCACCGCAATTTCTTTTTGAATTTGCTGAGCAACACGATCAGTGCGAGAAAATTCTCTCATTTCACTTTCCTAAAATTATAACTTATTGAAAAATAATAATAAGCTAACTAAATAATGGATACACAAATGGGGGCTGAGCCCCCATTTAAAATCTTAGCATAGGTTATGTTGGGCTATCGAGGTACAACCTTGAATGTCCAACACCACCTAATAACAATTAAAGAGTACGTTGTACTTCAACTGTTTCAAATACTTCGATTTGGTCACCAACGCGAACATCATTGTAGTTCTTAACGCCGATACCACATTCCATGCCGTTACGAACATCAGCTACGTCATCTTTAAAGCGACGTAATGACTCAAGCTCGCCTTCGTAAATAACCACGTTATCACGAAGTACACGAATTGGTGCGCTACGCTTAATTGTACCTTCAGTAACCATACAACCGGCAATTGCACCAATTTTTGGAGACTTAAATACGTCACGTACTTCAGCAAGACCAATGATCTCTTGTTTAAACTCAGGCGCAAGCATACCAGACATGGCTTGCTTAACTTCTTCGATTAGCGCGTAGATTACGCTGTAGTAACGAAGATCTAGGTTTTCAGAGTCAATCACTTTACGCGCTGATGCATCAGCACGAACGTTAAAGCCAACCACAATCGCGTTAGACGCTGCCGCAAGGGTTGCATCAGTTTCTGTGATACCACCAACACCAGAACCAACAATCTTCACTTTTACTTCATCAGTAGAAAGCTTAGTTAGTGAGTCTGAAATTGCTTCGATTGAACCTTGAACGTCTGCTTTAAGTACCACGTTAACTTCAGATACGTCGCCTTCAGTCATGTTAGTAAACATGTTTTCAAGCTTCGCTTTTTGTTGACGCGCTAGTTTAACATCGCGGAATTTACCTTGACGGTAAAGTGCAACTTCACGCGCTTTACGCTCATCTTTAACTACAGTTGCTTCATCACCGGCAGCTGGAATACCAGACAGACCTAAAATCTCAACTGGAATAGAAGGACCGGCAGACTTAATGTCTTTACCGTTTTCATCGCGCATTGCACGAACACGGCCGTATTCAAGACCACATAATACAATGTCACCTTGATTAAGCGTACCTGACTGAACAAGAATAGACGCAACAGGACCACGGCCTTTATCAAGACGTGATTCAATAACAACACCTGCAGCCATACCTTCGGTCGGCGCATTTAACTCTAAAAGCTCAGATTGCATTAATACAGCTTCTAGCAGATCATCAATACCTAAACCTGTTTTTGCTGAAATGTGCACGTACTGTGTATCGCCGCCCCACTCTTCTGGGATAACGTCTAGCTGAGCTAGTTCGTTTTTAACGCGATCTGGATCTGCGCCTTCTTTATCCATTTTGTTAACAGCAATAATTAAAGGAACGCCAGCTGCGCGAGCATGCTGTACCGCTTCTTTAGTTTGTGGCATTACGCCATCATCAGCTGCAACTACTAGGATTACGATATCAGTCGCTTTTGCACCACGAGCACGCATTGATGTAAATGCGGCGTGACCCGGAGTATCTAAGAAAGTGATCATGTTGCCGTTAGTTTCAACGTGGTATGCACCAATGTGCTGTGTAATACCACCGGCTTCGCCTGATGCAACTTTAGCTGAACGAATGTAATCAAGCGTCGATGTTTTACCGTGGTCAACGTGACCCATAACAGTTACTACTGGCGCACGTGGCTCTGACTTACCATCTTCATGGCGGTCATTAAGTACTGTTTGCTCTAATTCGTTTTCTTTAACGATGATAACTTTATGGCCCATTTCTTCTGCTACAAGTTGCGCAGTTTCTTGGTCAATAACTTGGTTAATAGTAACCATGTCACCCATTTTCATCATAGTTTTTACAACTTCAGCACCTTTAACCGCCATGCGTGATGCAAGCTCAGCAACTGTAATTGTTTCACTAATACGCACTTCGTTTTTAACATCAGCCGTTGGTTTTTGGAAACCGTGCTGTAATGACGCTGGCGCTTTTAGCTTACCTTTTTTACCTTTAGACGCTGCAAATTTATCTTTTGCTGGCGCTTTTTTCTTTTTCTTCGCACGGCGAGAGCCTTGCTCTTCGCGAGCATCAGCTACATCTTCTGCTTCACGTGCGTATGTTGAAGTCGTAAGGTGGTGATCCGCGGTTTCTTCGCGTTTCTTACGTTCTTCTTCTTCTTTCTTCCAGCGTGCTGAGTTCTCTTCAGCTAGCTTTCTTGCCTCTTCTGCTTGACGTTTCGCTTCTTCTTCAGCTTTCTTCAATGCGGCCTCTTCTGCTTCTTTTTGCAGACGCTCAGCTTCGATGCGATCTTTCTCAGACTTAGCACTTTGCTCAGGGGTCATCTGCTGTTGTTTCGCTTTACGCTCAGCATCTGCTTTGCGTTTAGCTTCTTCTTTGGCTTTACGATCAGCGTCTTCTTTTGCTTTACGTTCTGCCTCTTGTTTTGCCTTTAATTCAGCAGCGGCTTGTTCAGCTTTTTGCTGCTCTTCAAGACGTGCTTTTTCTTCAGCGGCTAGACGTTGCTGTTCTTGTTCTTGCTCAACAGCACTTTTTTTCACATAAGTGCGTGTTTTACGAACTTCAACTTGCACAGCTTTTGCTTTACCCGTAGAGCCCGTCACACTTAATGTGCTTTTGCTCTTACGTTGCAATGTCATGCGAGCAGGGCCTTCAGAGCCCGTGCCACCATGTTGCTTGCTTAGGTGATCAAGTAACGTCGCTTTTTCAGCTTCAGTTACATTATCGCCTGCTTGTTTAGTAATACCGGCTTGTGAAAACTGCTGTAGTAATTTATCAACAGTTGTACCTATATCACCGGCTAGTTTTTCAACATTTACTTCTGCCATAGTCTCTAATACCTCCGTTAATAAATTACTCGTCTGCAAACCAACAAATATTACGTGCAGCCATAATTAGCTCGCCCGCTTTCTCTGAAGATAGCTCTGTAATATCTACAAGCTCATCAATGCCTTGCTCAGCTAAGTCTTCAAGTGTTACTACACCCTTACTTGCCATAACAAATGCTAAATGACGCTCTAAGCCTTCAAGCGCAAGTAAGTCTTCTGCAGGCTCAGCGCCTTCTAAGCTTTCTTCCGTTTTAAGCGCTTTCGTTGTTAATGCATCTTTTGCACGTGAACGTAATACGTCCACTGTTTCTTCATCTAAGCCGTCGATTTCTAAAAACTCTGAAGCCGGAACATAAGCAACTTCTTCAAGTGTTGAGAAACCTTCGTTGATAAGTAATGATGCAAATTCGTCATCAATATCTAAGTTTTCAGTAAATAAGTTAATTAACTTATCTGACTCAGCTTCGTTCTTAGCGCGCATTTCATCAACGGTCATTACGTTTAATTCCCAGCCAGTTAATTGGCTAGCTAAACGTACGTTTTGACCATTACGACCAATAGCTTGTGCTAAGTTATCAGCTTCAACAGCAATATCCATTGAGTGTGTATCTTCATCCATTACGATTGAAGCCACTTCTGCTGGTGCCATTGCGTTAATAACAAACTGTGCAGGGTTGTCATCGTAAAGTACGATATCAACACGCTCACCGCCAAGTTCTGACGATACCGCTTGAACACGTGCGCCACGCATACCAACACACGCACCAACAGGGTCAATACGCTTGTCGTTAGATTTAACCGCGATTTTAGCGCGTGAACCTGGATCACGTGCTGCAGCGCGTAATTCAATCATTTCTTCGCCAATTTCTGGCACCTCAATGCGGAATAATTCCATCAGCATTTCTGGTTTAGAACGGGTTACAAATAATTGTGCACCGCGTGCTTCAGGCTTCACTTCATATAAAAGACCGCGGATACGATCACCCGGGCGGAAGTTTTCACGTGGCAGCATGTCGTCACGATAAATAACCGCTTCTGCGTTGTTACCTAAATCAAGTACGATTGCATCACGGGTTGCTTTTTTAACAACACCCGTTACCAGCTCGCCTTCTTGATCTTTATATGCTTCAACGACTAAGGCGCGCTCTGCTTCACGTACTTTTTGTACGATCACTTGCTTAGCCATCTGTGTTGTTATGCGGTCAAATTTAATTGATTCAATCTGCTCTTCTACGTAGTCGCCCATTTTCAAGTCAGGTTCTTCAACTTGAGCAGCTTCTAACGTGATTTCGCTGTATGGATTCTCTAAAGAACCATCTTCTAAAACTTCAGCTATTTGCCAGCGACGGAAGGTATCGTAATCGCCGGTTTTACGGTCAATTGCAACACGTACATCAATTTCACCATCATGCTTTTTCTTTGTCGCTGTCGCTAATGCGAACTCTAGAGCTTCAAAAATCTTTTCTTTTGGAACCGCTTTCTCATTGGAAACGGCTTCAGCAACCAATAATATTTCTTTTGCCATGGGTAATGCCTCGCTTGCCCTATTCCTTCGCACTCGAATTAAAACTTTGCGATTATGTTCGCACGTTCAATGTTACTAAGCATGATTAAATGCTCCGCACCATCGCTAGATAGTGTGATCATATCGCTGCTAACTGCTATTAAGTCGCCTTTAAAATTACGGCGACCATCTTGTGGAAGCTTAGTACGCACGCGTACTTCCTCTCCTTGCGCCTGCTCGTAGTGATCTTGTTTGAATAATGGACGATCAACACCAGGAGACGACACTTCCAAATCGTATTCGTTTGTAATTGGGTCTTCGACGTCTAAAATCGCACTAATTTGACGACTTGCATCGGCGCAGTTGTCAACTGAAATCCCATCCTCATGAGCAATGTATACTCTTAAGGTAGAATGGCGACCCGCTTGTACAAACTCAAGCCCATGTAATTCAAAGCCTAACATTTCTACCGCAGGCGTTAACATGGTTACTAAATCTTGTTCAAGTTTTGTCACGAAAATCCTCCATACAAACAAAAAAAGGGCTTATAGCCCTAAAATACTGAGTTTAAATTTTGATTTAATCGATAAACATTAAATCAAACGGTGCAGATACAACAACGCCCCGAACCAAGCGGGGCGTCACACCAAAAAACGCAAAACTGTGTGGCCTATGGCCAAGCTTGGTTGCGAGTCAGTACCCTGACCAAATTAAACTTCATTAGCTTAAACGCAAAACGCGCATTACTTAGAATGCGCGATATAAAGTAGTAAGCATAAACCTACTATTAAGATTGGTTGCGGGAGCCGGATTTGAACCAACGACCTTCGGGTTATGAGCCCGACGAGCTACCAGACTGCTCCATCCCGCGCCAATAGATAAAAAGTTAATAACTTAATATCGCTGTTAGTAAATTTTATAACCTACTAAACAATGGCCGCTATTATAAAGATGTACACCTAAATTAGCAACCACAATAAGTAATAAGTTGATAAAAAAAGCAATGCTGTTTATTGCTTTGCTCTATGATTAAAACGACATGTAGAAATCGATCGCTTTTTAAAATACAGCGTATAAAGATAATTTTGGCTCATTATGAAAAAATTCAAAACCTTAAAACTAATTTTAGGTGACCAGCTAAACCCCGCTCATTCTTGGTTTAAAGATAAATCCGATGACACCGTGTTTGTTATTGCCGAGCTCATGCAAGAAGCGCTGTACGTAAAGCATCACGTGCAAAAAATATCAGCCTTTTTTAAAGCCATGGAAAACTTCGCTAACGCCTTAAAAGATGCCGGCTTTAACGTGTTGCATTTAACGTTAGATGACACCAAAGACGATGATAACTTACCCGCTCTTTTAACTCGATTAGCTAAGCAGCATGAATGCACCTCAATTGAATATCAATACCCAGATGAGTACCGTTTAAAAACACAACTGCACGACTTTGCCACTAACAGCGAATTAGCTGTGACTGCCTGTGACAGCGAGCATTTTTTATTAGCCTACAGCGACATAGATAAACGCTTTAAAAAAGATAAGCACGTCACTATGGAGCATTTTTATCGGGCAATGCGTAAGCAGTTTGATATTTTAATGGATGATGACAAACCTCAAGGTGGCCAATGGAACTTTGATGCGAATAACCGTAATAAGTTTTCAAAAAGCGATTTAGCCGATATCCCCAAACCCAAATTATTTAAAAATGATGTTAGCACCATCATTGAGCGTTTAGATAAACATAAAATAAAATACTTTGGGCAAATAGAAACCCAATTAAGCTGGCCAACAACCCGTAAACAAGCAATAAACGCACTTGATCACTTTTGTGCACATTTACTTCCCCGCTTTGGTCAATTTCAAGATGCGATGACAGATCAATGCCCTGATAAAGATACCTTTTATCACAGCCGGTTATCATTTGCGTTAAATGCCAAAATTTTACATCCTCGCTATGTTATCGACCGTGTGGTCAAAGAATACCAACAACGCCAAGATGAAATATCTATTTCTCAGGTTGAAGGCTTTATTCGTCAAGTACTGGGTTGGCGCGAATATGTGCGTGGTGTCTATTGGAAAAACATGCCCGATTACGCTAACAAAAACCAGCTTAATGCAACCCGTGCACTGCCACGTTATTTTTGGAATGGTAAAACAAAAATGAACTGCCTAAGCCACTCATTAACACAAAGCTTAGACAGCGCGTATGCCCATCATATTCAACGTTTAATGGTAATAGGTAATTTTTGTTTACTAACCGCTATTAACCCTGATGAAGTGGATGAATGGTATTTGGGTGTTTATATCGATGCTATTGAATGGGTAGAAATGCCTAACGCGCGTGGCATGAGTCAATTTGCTGACGATGGCATCATTGCTACCAAGCCTTATGCGGCTAGCGGCAACTATATAAATAAAATGAGCGACTACTGTAAAAGCTGCCAATATAAGGTGAAAGAAAAAGTAGGAAAAGACGCTTGCCCTCTAAATAGCCTCTATTGGCAATTTATGCAAACACACCGAGAGCGGCTTGAAAAAAATCCACGAATAGGCATGGTTTATCGCAATTGGGATAAACAAGATGAATCATTGCGCCAAGAAACCTTAGAGCAAGCTAACAACTATTTAAATAATATTGAAAAGCTTTAAATATAAATGCCGTCAATTGACGGCAGCATTCTTGATAGTTAATATTAAAGTACCAAAATAGGTAATATTGTTAATTAAATGTTTAATTTATTTGTCATGTCAGTGTAATGAGCTTATTTTTTAATAGCACCTCTTACTCCAGACTATGATGAGAATAAAATGAAAAAACAATTAATGGCAGCGACACTTTTATTGCTCGGTACAAGCCAAGCTCAAGCTTTTAGTCAAGAAACTCACAAACGTATTGTTCTTGATGCCGTAAATTATATGCAGCAACACCCAGCCAGCACCGAATATGCTGCCCTACGTCAGTACGCTGCACAAAACAATCTGACAATCTCTGAATTAGCGGAGCTGCTGGGACAAGCTGCTTATGATGTAGATGACTTTGAAGACACCTTTTTCTGTGGTGCTATTACAGGTTCATGTGTTCAAGCGCCAGTATGGGGAGCAGCGCAAAGTATAGTTAAATATACAAGCTATTGGCATTTTCAAAATCATACCCAAGGTGCAGACCACCATGGAAACGATTTTGGTGGTTATAATTATGAAAAGCTCACCGTTTGGGGCACTATTGATAATCTTGCATCTGCTTGGCTTAAAGGTGACTATCTTGATGATGGTAAAGGGGGAGAAACAGGTTGGTTCAATGCCGATTCTTCAAAATATAACAGTTATGGTGTGACAGAATCTCACTATAGAATCGATAGCAACTCAACCTATTCTATGTACGATGACTTTGAAGAAATGCCATTTCAACCTATCGATAATTTAGGGCAATATTGGTATCAAAGTTACTTACAAAGCGGCAATCCCCAAGTATTAGGGTTTGTGTTCCATACTACTGACTTATTACAGCCTCACCACACGTGGACCACATCAGATCTAAATCATTCTAGCTGGGAAAGTTGGGTAAACGATTACTATGACCAAGAGCAGCTCAACGATTTATCACTCGTTACTCAAGCAATGCAAACGTTCTCGCCTTTAGATAAAAATAGCCAAGATGTTCGCCCATTATTAACTCAAGGCGGTTCATTTTCTTATGCACAAGGTGGGATTGTACTCAACTCAGAAGATCATTTTGATCGCCTTAATATAGCTAAGCAGGTCGTGCCCCATGCAATAGCAATGGTGGTGCACTTATTAAACCACGCCATGGTTGCTCGCTAATGAAAAAAATGGCTATTTTAGTGATTACATTACTAGGTGTGTTTTACCACTCCCTAGTAATGGCATCATTTACACAATACAGCAGTGATGAAATTAACTTTATGCATCGTGCTTATTTAAAGCACAACCCTGATATTACAATCAATGAAGTTAGAACTCGTCTGTATGAGAATCAATTTTTATTACAACAAGCTGCGCTAAAAACACCTGCGATAATAAAACGACAATCTGCCGTTGGTTTTAGTACTCAATACCATGTTGAACGTTACTTAAAAAATCTGTTCGATTCACAATTAGCTATAAGCGCACAGTCAAGCCCGATAAAGCTTGAAACTTATGATAACCAATGGCTTAAACACACATTAGGGCCCTACCCTAAAAATGGCCAGTATGTGCAAAGCGCCATCAAAAAAATGCAGCAGTTTGATTTAACCCCTCTTTTGTATAACGCTATTAATTTATATGAATTTGTCGATGCACTATCAATGCAGGTACGCTTTAAACTCCACGAAGGAGATAGTGAACTATTCAAAAGTGAATTAATAAAAAAACGGCAATTCAATATAGCGTTTTCAAAAGCCAAACCGATTTTGGCAAAACAGAATATTGATATTGAACATCTGTATGAAATAGCTAAAGGAGATATTCTGCGCCCCTCCATTCAAAGCTGGCTAGGCATAAATACAATGATGCATATGCAAAGCCCCGTTCTTGAAAAACTAGAGAAACAAGTAAACAAAAACGAAATTAAAGCGTTTTATCAAGCCAGTAAATCGCAGTTTAAATTTTTAAGCCACGTAAAAGCACATGGAGCTCAATTTGCTCATCGAGCCAATGCTGTAGGTTTTCGCACCTTGGCCGGTAACAAAACGCTAAAACAAGCATTAGTAATATCAGGAAAACAAGATATATATGCTCAATACAACAGTGAATTAAACCGTAAAAACAAAAGTAGCTGGGTTGTACAACTTGCGTTCACAACTAAAGAAAACACTATTTCTCCTGTTATACGTACACCCAGTGGTGAATGGGTGGTGATACACAGTTATGAGCATCAGTTTGAATACTTTTCGCCAAAAGATGAAACCGTTCGATACCAAGCAACAAAGGCCATCGCAAAACAAAAAGCGGTACAACAGTATGAGGATACTTGGCTCAAGTGGCAAAATAAGACAGGAGTAATTTTATGAGCAAAAAAGTTTTCGTTTCTGTTGTTGTAGCTTGTGTTGGTATGTACGCACTTTTTACTCAATATACTAGTAAACCAACGATAAAGAATATTGATTCCCTTAACCAAGCTAAAAGTGTTAAGCAAATAACGTCACTTGAGCTGACTACTGCTGACATGACCCAAGAGCTGAAAAGCACGCAATTAAACACGGTTACAACTAACAATACGAGCCCTCAGCCTTTGCCACCAATAACCTCTCCTGCCTATTTACCCAACATAGTAAAAAATACTCAGCCAGTTGCTCAGTACAGCGGTGATTTAAATAATCACCAGGCATATCAAGATTTCCACCTTGAACAGCAAAGACAGCTAGAGCAACGTTTTGTTATTGCTGCACAAGCCAAAATATTAAAACTTGAAGAATTACTGGCTAAAGGCCGACAAAAAAAGCTTTCACAAGAACAACTGCAAGTTGCGATAGATAAAATTAACGCTTTAAAACAAATGCAAATAAACTTAAAAGACTAACAACGCAAAAAGCCGCCAAATGGCGGCTTTTCACAGGGAAAATACATGTGCTAGCTTAACTATTTGCTTTCTAGCATATTGCCTGAGCCAATCTCGATTTTACGTGGCTTAAGCGCTTCTGGGATCTCACGTTCAAGGTCGATGCTTAGTAAGCCATTGGCTAAGTCTGCACCAAGTACTTTAACGTGGTCGCCTAACTGGAACTTACGCTCAAAGTTACGCTCGGCAATCCCTTGATGAATAAATTTGCGCTCATCATTTTGCTCTTTACCTGCTTTAGTGCCTGATACAACCAAAGTGTTGTTTTCAGATTGTAAGCTTAACTCGTCTTCACTAAATCCAGCGACTGCCATAGTGATACGGTACTTGTCTTTATCAAGCGCTTCGATGTTATAAGGAGGAAAACTTGGCTGCTTATCAGTTCGTGCAGCGGCATCCATTAATGATGCTAAATGATCGAAACCAATGAATGAACGGTATAGGGGTGATAAATCTACTGTACGCATAATAATATCCTCATATTTAAGCGATATATTGCTGCTACTTTTCGTTTGAACAAGTAACGGCAAAAGTTAATTAATAATATAATTTTCAAATAGTTCTGATTTACTGAAGACCCATCAGGCGTCCTCAAATAACTATTTATGGGCGGGCAATTTTATTTCAAGATTTTTTTATAAAATATTTTTATTTTTTTACAGGCCCTAAAAAAAGCGAACGCAATAATCGTTTTTTTGCACTGTAATAAAAAATGAAATTAGTTACACTAGGGTCAACTAATTTGAGGAGAGCGTTATGTTAACAGTAATTTTTGGCCGTGAAGGCTGCCCTTTTTGTGTTCGCGCTAAAGATGTTGCAGAGCAACTTGCTAATGATCGCGATGATTTTAAATACCGCTACATCGACATCATCAAAGAAGGTATCAGTAAAGAAGATTTAGAGAAGTCTGCAGGCAAACCATGCCCAACCGTACCGCAGATTTTTGTAGACCAAACTCATATTGGTGGATTCACTGAATTTGAAGCTTATGCTAAAGAAAACCTAGGCCTTTACCAGTAATTTTGTAGACAGAGTGTTAACCAGCTCAATTAACGTACAATTGAAGCTGGTTAAATTTCGACCAACATCAAACACATATAAATTAGTTGTAATTTATACAAGCATTTGCCTCGCATTTCCTATACAATGCGCGCCTCTTTAAATTCGTTGAGGCGTATTAATGTCAGAACCAGTCACGTTTGAATCTCTAAATCTTTCTCCTGCAATTTTAAAGGCAGTTGAAGAGTTGGGTTACAAGACACCATCTGAAATCCAAGCTCAATGTATACCGTTATTGCTAGAAAGAAAGGACGTACTGGGACTAGCACAAACGGGTACAGGTAAAACAGCAGCATTTGCACTGCCATTACTAAATAATATTGACCCGTCTGTGAAACAGCCACAGATCCTTGTACTCACACCTACCCGTGAGCTTGCGATCCAAGTAGCTGAGGCATTTGAACAATATGCAAAACACACTCGTGGTGTTGAAGTATTGGCACTTTATGGTGGCCAGAGCTACAGCATCCAGCTGAGCGCACTTCGTCGTGGCGCACAGATTATCGTTGCTACACCAGGTCGTTTAATCGATCACATAAACCGTGGCACTATCAAGTTTGATGCTTTACAAGCCCTTGTACTTGATGAAGCCGATGAAATGCTACGTATGGGCTTTATCGATGATGTAGAAAGCATCATGGAAAAAACACCGCGTGAAAAGCAAACATGTCTTTTCTCTGCGACTATGCCTAAGCAAATTCAAAACATCAGCAGCAAATATATGAATAACCCTGAACAGGTTCATATTTCTGCGCGCAACTCAACTGTATCATCAGTTGAACAAGTGTTTTGGAATGCACACGTACATAAAAATAAAGCGATTGTTCGTTTCTTAGAAGCTGAACAATACGAAGGTGCTATTGTTTTCGTACGTACGCGTAACGATACAGTGCAACTTGCTGAGTTATTAGAGCGCGAAGGTTTCTCTGCAGCGCCACTTAACGGTGACATGAACCAGCAAGCGCGTGAGCGCACGGTTGATCGTTTAAAAAGCGGCATGCTAAACGTTGTTATTGCAACAGACGTAGCGGCACGTGGTCTTGATGTAGACCGTTTAAGCTTAGTTATCAACTACGACATTCCACAAGACTCTGAAGCCTACGTTCACCGTATCGGCCGTACAGGTCGTGCTGGTCGTACTGGTAAAGCGATTCTTTTCGTTAAGCATAACGAGCGTTATTTACTTAAAAATATCATTCGTCATACTAAATCTGAAATCGCACAAGTTGAATTACCTACAGCTAAAGTTGTTGAAGAAAAACGTATCAATGCCTTACAAGAAAAGCTTACGCTTGCGCTTGAAAACAAAGATATTACTTTCTTCAATGAAGTGGCTGCCAACATGGCACAAAAACTTGAGCTTGCTCCTGAAGACTTAGCGGGTGCGTTACTGTGTTTAGCACAGCAACAATCACCAATTAAAGTTGAAGAAGTTAAGATTCAACCGCGTGAGCGTAACGAACGTAATGATCGTAATCCTCGTAGCAATGACCGTGGTCGTCGTAACGAACGCCCTGAACGCGGTGGTGAGCGCGCTGAGCGTAAACCACGCGAGCGTAACAGCCGTGATGCAGGCCCTATGGATACATACCGTATCGAAGTAGGTCGTGAGCATGGTGTTCAGGTTAAGAACATTGTTGGCGCAATTGCTAACGAAGCAGACATTTCAAGCAAGTTTATTGGTGACATTCGTCTTCACGACAGTCACAGTACGGTACAATTACCGCAAAACATGCCTAAAGATGTACTTGATCACTTCCAGAAAGTGTTTATTTGTAAACGCCCAATGGGTATGACATTAACACAAGATCAAGGCCCTTCTGAGCCACGCGGCGAGCGTTCTGAACGCCCTGCTGGTGACAAGAAGCGTAGCTTTAATAAAGATGGTCAACGCCCTGATAAGCGTAGCGGCCCTCGTAAAGAACGTCGCCCAGTTAGCTTTACCGCTAAGTAAGCAACGACTCTTTAGAAAAAAAGCCTTGGCATGAAAGTGCCAAGGCTTTTTTGTGTCTAGAATTCAGCTATCTGCTTAATTTCCGTAACTTGAAGCCGCAAGTCAGTATTAGGCACTTAACTAACAGATTGAATTAAAAATATTTTTTTGTTTTCTCTAACCAGAGATTGCAGTGAAAACAAGGCGAAATTACGCGTCAATAGCTAGCCTATTGTAAGTAAATTCAACGTAATTAGCGTTGAAAAAGCTGATTGAGATAGCTTTATTATCCAAAACTCAGATTACTTAATGTGTATAAACATGTTTTCTTTGATTTTTAAAACAATAAAATTTATGTAAACTAAGCAAAGGCTATAATTCATGGACGAATTAAAAATTGAAAAGAAATTACGACAACTTACTCTTTGTAGTAATAATGTTACCTATTTTATTATGCATAATTATTCCTATTTTAATGGACTTTACAGATCCACCATTTATCACAAATGAAATATACGACGTTATTTTCTTTATAGCATTCCCTATTATTTGTGGCGCATCATTCATCTATTTAAATATACTTGTATTCAATAAATATAGACGCTGCAGTAAATACAGAGAGCACCTTAAATATAGTTTTTCAGATACAAAAACGAAATTATCATTAATATTCGCGTACCCATTAATCCCTTTGTTAATCTATGCAAGTCTCTATTTTTTATTCTCTGCCCCCATTAAATTATGGGCTTACTACACGCAAGGCGACTATTGGTATAAGGAATATATCCTAACTGATGTACAAAAGTGTGGTTCTGATTATGAAGATAGTTGTACTCGTTTATATTTTAAAGATCCTAAAACAAACGAAACTCATGATTTTAGATGGTACGAAGATAAGTCTACAATAATCAATAACAAAAACGATTATGTTTATATTCTTGGTGAGGCCAGTTTGTTTGGCTATATAGTGAGAGATTTAGAAAGGTAACTTAGACTTACTTTGAATATTACAGCACTTTTATATAAACCTCACTCGAGTGAGTGAGGTTTATGAATCAAGATTTAAGTTAAGGCGCTACTGCTGGGTACACGTAGCTGGCATCAAGCCCTAATGGGATACCTAGTGCCCAGTAGCCTAGCAAGAAGATACTCCAGCCAATCATAAAGGCGATTGAATACGGTAGCATCATCGCGATAAGCGTACCTATGCCTGTGCCTTTAACGTATTTTTGACAGTACACCACAACTAGTGGGAAGTATGGCATGAGCGGGGTGATAATATTAGAGCTAGAATCTCCCACACGGTACGCCGCTTGCGTTAAGTCTGGCGAAATACCGAGTTGCATTAGCATAGGCACAAATACCGGACCTAATAGTGCCCACTTAGCCGAACTTGAACCAACAAATAAGTTTACAAAACCAGTTAAGAAAATAATCCCTACGACCGTTACAGAGCTCGGTAACTCCATTGCTTTTAATACTTGAGCCCCTTCAATTGCCAGCAATGCACCTAGGTTTGATTTACTAAATGCAGCAATGAATAATGAACAAAAGAATGCCATAACAATGTAATACGCCATACCATTCATGGCTTTGCTCATTGCATCTATCATGTCTTTAGAGGTTTTAAAGGTGCCTACGGTAAAACCATATACTGCTCCAGGGATCCAAAATAACAAAAATATCAGCGGTACTATTGATTGCATTAGTGGTGAGCTAAAGTTTGTTAAAGAGCCATCGCTGCTGCGCATCGCTGAATCAGCTGGTGCAGATACATATGCTAATAACGCAATACCTGCAATCATTACGGAACTAGCAATAAAAAAGGCGCGCTTTTCGTCACTGCGCGCATCTTCAAATGCTGGTAGGTCTTGAGTTTCGCCATCAACGGGGGAATTTTTTAAACGTGGTTCAATAATTTTATCAGTGATATACCAACCTAGCATCACAATAAATAAACTTGATGCTGAAGCAAAGCCCCAGTTATTAAGCGGGTTAATGCTCATTGTTGGATTAATAATTTGTGCTGCACTTTGCGTAAAGCTTTGCAGTAATGGGTCAATTCCAGATGGAATAAAGTTAGCCCCAAAGCCACCACTTACCCCGGCAAATGCCGCTGCAATACCGGCAAGCGGATGACGACCTGCTGCAAAAAATATTACCCCAGCAAGTGGAATAACCAGCACATACCCTGCATCGGTAGCCGTATGGCTCACAATAGCCACTAAAATAATTGAGGGTGTTAGTAATTTTCTAGGCGTTACTTTGAGCATTAATTTAAGGCCGGTATTAATAAAGCCCGAATGCTCTGCAACGCCCACACCTAGCATTGCAACCAGCACTACACCCAGTGGTGCAAAACCGGTGAATGTTTTTACCATAGAAGATAAAAAAGTGGCCAACGAATCGCTGGCAAGCATGTTATTAATGATAATGGCTTCGCCAGTACGAGGGTCTATTGCATCAAATGTGACGCTTGAAAACCACCAAGACAAAAACCAGATTAATAACATGGCAAACAAAAAGATAATTGCTGGATCAGGCAGCTTATTACCTACCCGCTCAACAAAATTTAAAAATCGCGCAACTATGCCCGTTGGCATTGTCGCATCATTATTGTTATTCATTTCACTTGTTCCCTAGAATTTAGACTGTGCTACTTTAGCGTATCTAAGGAATGAGGTAAATTTTAACTGAATAAACAAGTTCTTTTTTAGGCACAAAAAAAACGCGGCTCAGTGGCCGCGCAGTTATAAATGAATAAAAAAGCTTATGCGAGTGCTTTTACTTCATCCCATATTCTTACTACGAGTGCTTTATCGTCTTCATTAAGTTCGCCATTGCGATAGGCTTTTACTAGGCTTTTTTCAACGGTGTCGTTTAGCTCAGTAATTTCTAAATTTAGCTCCTCAACTTGGGCATACCCTACCGCTAAATCAAAGTGACCACGTAAATAACCGCCGGCAAATAGCTCATCATCAGTGGCTTTAATCACTAAGTCATCAAAATATTGCTGCGCAGCATCTATGTAATTTACTAAACTCATGTGTTACTTCTCCTCAAGGTGCAGCCCATCTTGATGACCTACTGCATACATAATATGGTCGTTAAACCCACTGGTTACACGGATATAACCGCTTAATTCATCATCTAACTCGCTATCGCCGGTATCACAAATTAGCGGTCGGCCATTTAAAGCCTGTAATTTTGTTTTAGTAGCCACAACAATAATATTATCGCGGCCTATCGCTTTAATTAACGCAGGACTGAGTTGTTGATTACCTCGACCAAAAATATGCCCTTGACCGCCAATTAGAGTGATCACTAATTTTGTCTCACGCCCTGTCGTAAGTTCAAGTAATTGTTGAGCTGTTAAGTCTTGGCCTACTAAAGCTTGATCTTCAACTAAATCAACACCGAGCAGCGTATTCTCAAGCCCCATTTCTTCCATCACCGCGCCAACGGTAGAGCCACTGCCCATTACATAGAGGGTATCGGCATCCATTTCACTGACCACATAAGCGGCAATATCAGCAAGTACCAATTCATCGGTTTCTTTACCGCCATTTTTAACCGCTTGTACATAGCGCACTTCACTGGGTACTTGCATTTCGCCATAACGTTTTGCTTTTACTGTTCCTTGGCGAAAAGCCACTTCATCAATGTCCATGACATCGGCATCGCTTAATGTTACCAGCTCACCTTTTACCAGCATTTCAACTACACGGCCTGCGGCTTTTGGCGTTATGGCATATACTCCAGAGTGAATTTTACACCCTGCAGGAATGCCCAACACAGGTACAGAGTCTTCTACCGCATGGCAAATATTACGTGCAGTGCCATCACCACCAGCAAATAAGATTAAATCTACACCTTGTTGCTGTAATAAACGAGCTGCCGCTTCGGTATCGTCACTGGTTGTGGGTGAGTTACTTTGATAAACCACTTGCGTATTAAAGCCCAACGCTTTTGCTGTTTGCTCCCCCATTTCATTATTAACAGTATAAATAGTAATATTTGACTGATGAGGTACAAGCACTTCAAGTGCAGCTTTAGTGCGGCTATTTGATTTAGGCTCAGCGCCTAATGCAATGGCTTTAGCGGCGGTGTCTTCGCCGTCACTGCCTTTTAACGCCACGCTACCGCCCAATCCTGCAACCGGGTTTACAATCAGTCCTAACTTAAACTGCATCTTTTAGCTCCTCGGGAGAATGCCATGAAAACTGCGCAGCATTTAAAGGCCACGTTGTGTTATAAAATTTACACAGTGCTTTTAGTAACCTTGTAGTACGTGGGTTAAATTCGTCTTGCAGCAGCTGTAATAACTTTGCATGTACACGCGATTGAAACGCAAATCGACAGGTTTGTTCACCATTTAAATTATCTACCGATACGTTAAAATCAAATCCCGCGGCCACACTGAGCGCCCACTCTATTGCTTGGGGTTTTACCTCTACAGATTCAAACTCTGCTTGCTGTGAAGCATCGCGCCCGTCGGGGCAATACCAATAACCATAATCTTCAACTAAGCGGCGCTGAGAACCTGCCACTAACCAATGGGCTATTTCGTGCAGCGCACTGGCGTAAAAACCATGGGCAAATACAATTTGATGATAAGGCGTTGTATCATTTGCGGGAATGTAGATAGGCTCGTGCTCACCTTTTACCAAACGCGTATTATAGCTTTGGAAAAAAGTGTGTTCGAAAATAGAAATTAAATCCGCTATTTGATGCATAAATATTTCGTATACTCGTTTGAACCCGATGCTTTACAGCCATATAAAACTAATATAAAGCGCACTAAAAACGAGGCGAATTGTACGTACTTTTCTGCACAAAGTAAAAAGCTAGCAATTTAAAGCGATGTTCACATAAATCTCTTTAAGTTTACACACGCTGAGTCATGCTCATTGTTGTTATGACAAGTATTGAGAGATATCTACCTCATCTATTTGTTCAGCACTGAGGTAGCGTTTAGCGTAATCAAGATAAATACCTGAACTTAAAAACAGTTCAAACACGGCTTTATCAACATGATGATCGGCCACCATTTTGGCTAATATACTCATCGACTCGCTGAGTGTTTTTGCCTTTTTATAGGGCCTGTCGGCCGCCGTTAGGGCTTCAAAAATATCAGCTAGCACCAATACTCGTTCTGGTATCGATAAGTCATCCGCATTGAGTTTACGCGGATAGCCTGTGCCGATTAATGTTTCGTGATGGGTAGAGGCATAACGCGGGACACGCTCCAACTCTTTAGGGAACGGCAGTGTATCGAGCATACGTATCGTACTTATCATGTGCTCATTAATTTTAAACCTATCCTCTTTAGTAAGAGTGCCTCTTGAAACTGTTAAATTATAAAGCTCCCCTAGGTTATATTTATATTTACATGGGGCAATTTTAATCCCTAAACGCTCATCATATTCAATCGGCTTATCATGAGGAATTAAGTGCCAAGGTTTATCACTGAGTAATTTTTCTGTGATGGGAAGCGTGTCACCCGTCCCTTCATAGCGATACATTTCTACTGGTGAAAGCCCCAACTTATCGTCAAAATGACGCTGCCAAGTAATATTACTCAACGCAGTTAAACGCTCAAGGGCAGCTTCTGTGATTTTTTCGCCGCCAATATTACATTGTGCAATAAAAGCAAAGTCGTCCAGCAACTGTTGCTGTTTAGCTGCCAACTGCTTGGTTAAGTCGAGCTGATTTTGAGGACTGTGTTGCAATGATTTATAGTAATCAAGTTCGGCATCTCGCCAAAGTACCTCAAAACGCGTTCTAATTTCATGAATACGATTATAAATAGTCTCCAGCTTAGTGCCTTTATCAACTATGTGCTCTGGAGTGGTTATTTTACCGCAATCATGTAGCCAAGCGGCTAAACTAAATTCTTCAACCTCATCATCATTTTTAAACTTAAACCCTTTAAAAGCGGGTAACTCTGACTCTGAAGCGGCCTTAGCAAGCTCAATACCGAGTTCAGGTACGCGCTCGCAATGCCCCGCTGTATAGGGAGATTTATCATCAATGGCTTGTGCTATTAACTCGATAAACGACGCCATGAGTGCTTTTTGACTGTCTTCATGTTGCTGTATCGACTTACTCATATCAACCATAGAGTAAGCTAACGTATTAATTTCTTTAATATGACTTTTTAAAGTCGAGACTTGTTTAAACTGCCGATTTTTAATTTTATTGTTTTCACCCACCAGCGTTTTAATAGGACCGACAATGGGGGATGCAAAAAACCACGACACTGGTAACATCATAATTAAGCAGGCAACCGTAATTATTATTGAAAGCTTTATTTTTTCTCTTGTGGAGCTCAATACATCTTCTTTAGAAACCATAATGGCTAAATAGCCCGTACTAGCTAGCGCTAAATAATCAGATAGTGGCTTAATAAAAACATACTGTTCTTTACCATTAATGTTCACTAACTGTAGCTTAGAGAAGTTACTATCATCATCCAATAAAGTGATTAATTGCTCATCAGGAACAGTGCCTACAATTTTTGATTTTTTCCCTGAGTTAGTATTGAGCCATTTATCACTAAGCTGTTGTTTAAATTGCAGAGGAAGTTGCGTGGCGGCGTAATCAAACAAAGCTTTTAATTGTGCGTCTTGGTTTTGAAACAATAAATGGTAGTCATTTGAAAAAAGCGCGGCACTGTCTTCATCAAGCGGATTGTACTGGATCCCCTCAATAAAAAATTGCTGCTGTATATATTGCAATACGGCTTTGCTGTCTATTCCCGCATAAGTATCACCATTGGCAACATGCATTAACAACGCCTTTGTGTTGGGAACTTCCACGAGGTTAATTTCTGGAAATTGCGCTCGTAATATTTTTACAATTGACCAGCCCTCTCCCACCGCAACTGACTTACCAGCAAGTTGCTGCATATGGGTAATTGGTGGATTGTTTTGTTGATTAACAATACTCAAAGGCAAACTTACCATGGGTGTGCTGAGCATACCCAATGCATTATTCGATGCTGTATTAAGTACCGGATGAATCACATCTATCTGCTTATTTTCAAATAAATTAAGTAATTCTTGCCAACTGAGTCCATTAATATAATTAACCTTAATACCCAACAGTTCAGCAATCGCATTTATATATTCAACACTGTAGCCTTTAGGCTTACCACTGACACTAAAATCCATAGGTGCCCAATTGGTTTCATTTGAAACTGTGATAGTAGGATATTTGGCAACTATTTTTTGCTGTTGCTCATCCAGTACCAACCGATTTAGCCTTGCCTCAACCGTTGAGCTAAAGGGCTGATTTGATGCAATAATTTCTCCTTCTCGGTTATAAATAAGTAACTGTGTTGAGCTGTGCATCTCCAAACGCTGTTGCTGTTCGATTAAATAATTAGACATGTTATCAACGATAATCCCTAAGCCAAGCACATGGTTTTTACCTGCTATCTTAATCGAATACGTTTGCCCAGAGGTTTGTAAATGGGTAAATAGATAAGGCTTGGTTTTGTTTACTTGCTGTGAGTTTGCTTGCTTAAACCATGCTTGCTCGCGGGGATCAAAATACGTCGGTTTTTTGGTTTTTTCTCTTAAGCTAAATGACGCATCAAAATAAAGCGTTTGCTGTATTCTTTGCCCTTCTTCAGATTTTATTTGAATAACGACCCAGCGGTCATTATCAGTTGCACCAAGGCGCTGACGAACCATCGCACTACTTTCAAGATTAATAACCTCAAAAAAGTCACCATTGTTATAGCCCATATAAAAAGCATAAAACAAAGGGTTCAAATCCATCATTTCACTTAATACATTTCGTAGCTCTGTTTTATCTGAAAGGTTTTCACCGACTAACGAGGTGTTTTTTACCATCATATATAAAGTATTTTCAGATTTTTCATTAATGCGTGTTAGGTAATCAGCAACCGATTGAGTGGTCATATTAAAGTGTTGCACATTCGACTCGAGCGCCATTTTTTCACTGAAATAATACTGTAAGCTCGTGGCTATAATAGCGGTAATAGACGTTGCCAACACAAATACTGCCACAACCGTCAAACGAATAGAAAAGCGTACTGTTTTTGTTAACTTTTTAAGCGCTTTAAATATCATTGAACGTTCCTTGCGACACTTTTAAAAGCAGTAAATATACGTCGTTGAAAATTGCAATTTAGCAATATTCAAAGCCTATGAAGTAAGTTAATCATTAATTGTTTGAGCTAAAATAATATTAGTCACAAAATCAGAAATTTAAAAACTTTATGCCTTTATTTACTGAACATCTAATTGCGCTTACCATATGCAAACTAAAAACCTAAATGAATACACTCTTATGGTTAAACAACACACCACTAAAGCATGGCCAATTAGCATTCTTACTTTTTTAGCGCTACTGAGTGCCTCTGCCAATAGTTATGCAAAAAGCGTGAGTATTAACGTGTTTGCTATTCCCTCTTTGCCAATTGTTGAGCTCATGGCTACAACCAGCAATGAACTAGCCAAACAGCAAATAACCACGTTTTATCAGCAAGGCTTACCCGTGCATGCCACATTATATTTGACTGATTATCCGCAAGAGGCACAAAATGAAATTAAGCAGGTGGTGGAGCGTATTGTAAAGAAACATCAACCTTTTGAAATTAAAGCCAATGGGTTTAGTATATCTGCCAGTAATTGGGCCTTTATAGACTTAGAAAAATCTTATCAGTTACAACGCTTAGCCGATGAAGTGACACTTAAACTTGAGCCACTTCGCGATCATCAAGCGCCAGTACCAAGTTGGGTAAAGCATTACCCTAATAAACTCGTGGCCTTTGAGCGTTATGGTAGCCCAAATGTGTTTCAAAACTTTCAGCCACATTTAACCCTACTTGCAAATGAGCAAAACCCTGCATTGGCTGCGTTTAATAAAGTCATGCAAGCTGAGCCACCGCAAGCACAAGGTGAAATAATTGGGATTGGAATTGGAATTTCTGATCAGTTTGGGCAACAAAAACAAGTCATCGCTAAGTACTTCTTTGATACCAAATAAATAGTTAATAACGGGGCTAATTACACATTTAATAACTTAAATGGTTTATGGATTTGTGGTTAGCTTATCGGTTAAATGCTTTTTAAGTATGCGGGTATTGCGCGTATTTGCTTTGAACATGGCATCAAAAATATCTCCAAAAAATGGAATAAGCCCACCTACAAAATCAACTAACATGTTTAAAATAATCCGGCTTTTTACTCGCTTACTAACACCTAATCGCTGCGCTTCAATTAGTACATACCCAGATAAAATAAGCCCGGCTAAATCGCCTACCACTGGCAATAGCCCAATCAATGATTCGACACCGAAACTAAATTTTGTAAACGGAATACCAATGCTGCTGTCGGTAAAGCGGCTAAACTCTTCAAGCCGTTTTATGGTGGCTTTATATTCAGCTTGTGTAACGTGAGATTGATTATTTTTTTGCATAATGACTGCTCTTTATTTTTAGGTGCGCTAAGCACATGGAAATTATTGAGCGGCAATATAGATGTATAGCCTGTACATAATAAACGCGCTAATTCTCACTAAAAGTATCAAAGTTCGAGGTTATATAAAAGCTTACTGTTGATTCATTATAAATACGTGTACTCTCACTTTTAAAGTCCAATAATATGCAAGGATTGCCTATGAATAAATCTAGCTATAGCCCTCGATTCATTACGTTATTCATTTTTGTTTGTATGATTATTTTCCCAGCCATTAGTCAAAGAGAAGATATGTTTAGCTGGTTCAAAAAGAAAAAAGAAGTATTTTTAAGCCCTGAAGTCAATGGTATTGTTACAAAAAATGGCACACCAGTTGCCAACTTAGAAATAATTCGCTCATTAATCTACATAGATGAAAAAGTCCACCGAGATACTGTAAGCACAGATCAAAATGGACGTTTTCACTTTCCTAAAAAAACGATTCTTTCCTCAATACCCAATAAGCTAATAGTTGAAAACCGTGTTTCGCAAGAAATTTTTATTGAAAGCGAAAGCACTTTAATTCCATTATGGGTTGCAAACCAATCAGGAATTAAAGAAATCCCCGAGTATAGTGAAAAATTAGCATTCCTAGAGTGTGAATTAACTAATAAACGCGTTGCTTTTGAATTTAAAAAAAATAATAACGAACACTTAAATTATGTAGCATCGAGTATTTGTCGTTGGGAAACAGACTATATGCCATATTGGTTATATGACGGAGATAGAGAGTATAGAATTAATAATGGTGATTTTAATAACTTAACTGAACGTAACATCAAGGAGGATTAACATGGAAAAAGTCCAAGTATTATTACCCCCAAATATAGCTGCCACTATAGCGACCAGAGTTTACGATATAAGAACCTCTTCGTCATTTAAAGAGGAATTAGGACAAAGTTTTGACAGAGATTTTAAAATCACCAACAACCAAATTAAAGGTGTTAGTAGTGGCTTAATCAATCAACTTCTAAATCTGGCTGCTCAAATTACAGGCTCTCTGAAAGGTTAAAAAAGTGGGCATTTCACTTTACATGTGTTTTATTCTCAATTAGAGTTCCATAAAAATACGCAAGGATTGCCTATGAATAAATCTAGCTATAGCCCTCGATTCATTATCTTATTAATTCTTGTTTGTGTGATTATTTTCCCAGCCATTAGTCAAGGAGGAGATATGTTTAGCTGGTTCAAAAAGAAAAAAGAAGTATTTTTAAGCCCTGAAGTCAATGGTGTTGTTACAAAAAATGGCGCACCAATTGCCAACTTAGAGATAATACGATCATTAATGTATTTAGATGAGATTGACCGTCGTGACACTGCAATTACCGATGAAGATGGCCGCTTTCATTTTCCAAAAAAAACAATTTTTTCCTCAATTCCGAATAAACTTATCGTTGAAAACCGTATTTCCCAAGAAATATTTATTGAAAGCGAAAGCACTTTAATTCCATTATGGGTTGCAAACCAATCAGGAATTAAAGAAATTCCCGAGTATAGTAAAAAATTAGCATTCCTAGAGTGTGAATTAACTAATAAATGGGTCCGATTTGAATTTAAAAAAAATAATAACGAACATTTGAATTATATGGCTTCTAGTATTTGTAGGTGGTCAGAAGACTATATCCCAACTTGGATCATGGAAGATGGCGAGGAAAAGTACCGCATACATGATGGTGACTTTAATAAATTAACAGAACGCTTTACAGGAAAGGAAGTCCAATATGAACCCTAAAATTTCACCGAACACAGCTGCGAGTATCGCAGCTCGTGTATATGACATAAGAAAATCAGCGAAGTTCAAAAGTGCATTTCATGACGACTTCACATTAAACTTTAAAGTCACCAACAACCAAATCAAAGGTGTTAGTGGTGGCTTAATCAATCAACTCCTAAACCGAACTACAGGTTTCGCTTTGACTGCAGAAGGTGCATCACAACAATTTAAAGGCCACCATATTATTGGTATACGTGGCACCGTATTTACCTCCTGCGCCGATTGGCTAACAAACCTAAACGTAGCCATTACCCATGGCCCTAAAAACTTAGAGGTGCACTCTGGTTTTGAGAAAGCCTTTACCAGCATGAAGCCGATGTTTGCAAGTTATGTCAAGCAACATAAACCTAAATGTTTGCACCTTGTTGGTCATAGCTTAGGTGGTGCGATTGCCCAACTATCAGCAATATGGGCAAGTGAGCAAGGTATTCCCACTAATTTATATACCTTTGGTGCGCCGAGGGTTGTGCTAAATCATTCGGTGCATTCAGCTGCACATAATATTGGTCAGTACCGTGTAACTCACGGTGCAGATCCTGTACCTTGCGTACCAGCTTGGCCGTTTAGTCATACCTCAAGCGAATACCAAACGGCGATGAATGAAGGGTCTTTTTTTAATATTGGTGCACACTCAATGGAAGAAGATACACCAGGTTATGTTAATACAGTGACAGCATACAAAGACTATGGAAGTATGGAAAGTTCACTAAAAACACTTCACTATAATCATACAGTTTTAAACTATGCTCTGCGCTATAACGTGACATTCTCACTTAGATGGCAGCGAATTATTACTGATGGCTTAATTACTTTTTTAAAGAAAACTGGCCAATACGCCTTTATTTCTGCACAAGCAGGTCTTAGCGTTGGGTTAACTTTTTATGATATTTTAGCGCGATGCTTACATGAATCTGTGGTTAAGTTTGTAGAGCTCACAGAAGAGTTAAAGGGTTTAATTGGCCATATGCTTGCTTTTGTAGGTAAAGCGTCATACGAGGTAGTAGAGCTCACAACTCAATTTATCCGTTGGGTGTTAGGTTTAATGATTAAAAAGCTCTATATGGTTGCGAAACAAGCCATTGACCGTATTTAAGTATAGTCAGTTATGTAAGTGCGGCATCAAATATCAGCCGCATTTATTTTAATTAAAGGCGCTTAAATAGCGCCTTTAATTGGCCCATGTTCGTGGTTAACATGTGGGTTTTGACCGCGTTGACGTAGTAAATGATCCATTAAAGTAATGGCCATCATTGCCTCAGCAATCGGAATAGCACGAATGCCTACACAAGGATCGTGACGACCTTTGGTGATCATCTCAACCGCTTCATTTTCGGTATTAATACTATTACCGGGAATGGTAATGCTTGATGTTGGCTTAAGCGCAATGGATGCGATTATATCTTGCCCTGTAGAAATACCTGCCAATACGCCGCCGGCATGATTTGAGGTAAAACCATCAGGGGTTAACTCATCACGGTGCTCTGAGCCTTTTTGCTCAACCACATCAAAGCCATCGCCAATTTCAACGCCTTTTACAGCGTTGATACTCATTAATGAATGGGCAAGTTCGGCATCTAGCCTATCAAATACCGGCTCACCTAAACCAACTGGCACATTTTTAGCCACTACTTTTACTTTGGCACCCACTGAATCACCTTGCTTTTTAAGCTCGCGCATATATTCATCGAGTGCTTCAAGCTTGCTAACGTCTGGGAAAAAGAATAAGTTATTTTCCACCTCATCCCAATCGTAATTTTCGGCTTTAATTGGCCCTAATTGGCTCAAACACGCACGTACTTCAATACCATGAAATTGCTTTAAATACTTTTTAGCAATAGCGCCTGCGGCAACCCGAATAGCGGTTTCGCGCGCAGATGAACGGCCACCACCACGGTAATCGCGAAGGCCGTATTTGTGCCAGTAGGTATAGTCACCGTGGCCTGGGCGAAATACGTCTTTAATTTTGCCATAATCTTGTGAACGTTGATCGGTATTTTCAATTAATAAACCAATGCTAGTACCAGTGGTTTTACCTTCAAAAACGCCCGCTAAAATTTTGATTTGGTCGCTCTCACGGCGCTGCGTGGTATAGCGACTTTGCCCAGGTTTGCGTCTGTCTAAATCGTGTTGTATGTCGGCCTCAGTGATTTCAAGGCCTGCGGGCGTGCCATCCACTACGCCGCCTAATGCAACGCCGTGGCTTTCGCCAAAGGTGGACACTTTAAATAACTGCCCTATGCTATTACCTGCCATTAACTTTCCTCATTCCTAATGACTTATAGCCGAGGATTAACTCGGCTATTGTTTTGCCCAGCCATTTCGGATGAATGGCTAGTATTAATTGTTACTGTACAAAGTAGGTATCTAGTTGTTGTTTGCTAATAACAAACACCCCTAATCCGCCTTGTTCAAACTCAATCCATTCAAATGGTGCGCCTGGATACAGTGCATCCATATGTACCATAGAGTTACCTACTTCGACAAATAACAAACCGTTATCTGTTAGATGCTCACTAGCTTGATCTAAAATAGTACGTGTTACATCAAGGCCATCGTGTCCCGATGCTAATCCTAGTTCTGGTTCATGGTGGAATTCACGTGGTAAATCAGCCATATCTTCAGCATCAACGTACGGCGGGTTTGCTACGATTAAGTCGTATTTTTGCCCAGGTACACCACTGAATACGTCAGACTGAATCGGTAGTACGCGATCACTTAGTTGATAGTCAGTGATATTAATATCAGCCACTTCAAGCGCTTCATAGGATATATCAACCGCATCAACTTGCGCATTTTCGAACGCTTGTGCCAAGGCAATAGCAATACAACCTGAGCCTGTACATAAATCTAAAATACGCCCTACTGACTCTGGTTTTTCTAACCAAGGGGTGAAGCGATTATTAATAAGCTCAGCAAAAGGCGAGCGAGGAATTAATACGCGTTCATCCACATAAAATGGCATGTTAGCAAACCATGCAATGTTGGTAAGGTAAGGTACTGGGGTAAAATCGTTAATGCGCTCGGCAATCAAGCCCGCTAAACGATTTTTTTCAGTACTGGTTAAACGCGCATGCATCAGCTCTTTGGGTGCATCGATAGGCAAACTAAGCGCTGGTAATAACAAACTTACCGCTTCATCCCATGCGTTATCGGTGCCATGACCAAAGAAAATACCGCTACTTGCAAATTGACTAGTTGTCCAACGAAGCCAATCGTGTAAGGTTGAAAGTTCTGCAACAGCTTCATCTAGGGTTGCTTCTTCTATTAGTAATTCACTCATCAGTATTATCTGCCTGCTACTTTCAAAAAAAATAAACTCAATCGGGGCGCATCATTGGCCCCATGATTGCCCTATTGTATACCCAAGCCACCTCTAGGTGCGAGCGCAGTTAGTATTAAAAGCGATTTAGGTAAGGCTTTGATTGCAAATAATAGTCACTCTATTGTTCAAATCAATAACGCAGTATAAATCGCTTTTTAACTAACCCTAATGGCGCTGTACTATGCACCTCAAAGCTGCTTGGGTATCACACCTTTTTACTCGATTTTTACCGCTTTTTTGTTTAGACTGCCGCTATGAAAAAAGATCCCCACTCAAACAGCCTAATTAGTCCTGACGACATTGACTTGTTTCGTCAAAGTATCAGTGGTGCGCGTGTATTTAAACAAGACACTCACCGTTTTAGCAATAAACCTAAAGTGTCACAAGCGAAGCAATTTGCCCAGCAAAAAAAGCAACAACAGTCAGAATTTTTCTTTTCTGATGAATATGTACCCGATATAGACACGCATGGTACCGTTAATTATGTACAACAGGGTCAGGATCGTTTTTTAGCCAAACAACTTCGTCGAGGGGATTTTATTCCTGATTTAACCCTCGACCTGCATGGCTTAAATAAAGAGATAGCCAAAGATGAACTCGCAGGGCTTATTCATGAGTGTAAAAAAAAGCATTACTATTGTGCCTGTGTTGTACACGGAATTGGCGGCCATATCCTCAGGCATAAAGTACCGCAATATTTAGTGCAACACCCCGATGTAATTGCTATGCACCAAGCTCCGCTTGAGTATGGCGGTAAAGGGGCGGTACTCATATTAATTAACTTACCGCAAAGTGATGAGTTTAGACGCTGAGCACTAGAGCCAATCAATAAGAGTCTTTTTTAGTGCATATATTTTCGATTATATTTCCGCTTATTTTTATTGTGTTATGCGGCTACATAGCAAGCCGAAGTCAGTTTTTAGAACGCATTCATATAACAGGGCTCAGTAAATTTACTTTTTACATTAGTGTACCCAGTTTTTTATTTTTAAATATGGCCCAGGCAGACTTAAAAACCAGCGTGAGCTTGAATGGCTTTTTAAGCTTTTATATTCCCGTTATTTTAATTTATTTTTTTGCGCTCATTATTGACCGCTACACTCTCTCTAAACATCCTCAATATGAACGTCACAGTGTATTTGCCCTTGGCAGTAGTTATTCAAATACCGTATTGGTGGGCTTGCCCATTATCATAGCCGCCATGGGTGAGCAAATGATGGGCATTATTTTTATGATCATCACCTTTCATAGCGCGCTATTGTTCACCCTTACCTTTTTAATTAGTGCAAACAGTGCCAGTCATGCGTTTTCTTGGTCAACATTTGCCAAAAATATGCTACTCAACCCTGTCGTATTGAGTATTAGCACGGGTTTGTTGGTAAATTTAGCAGGGATTACTTTATTTGCTGATTTAACTAATGGCATAGCGCTTTTAGCTAAACCTGCCATTGCCTGTGCGTTATTTGTTTTAGGCGCAAACTTAGCTTTTTATAAAATTAGCGATAACTGGCAAGCGGCAGCTATTGCCAGCCTGTTAAAGCTAGTTATATTGCCCGCCTTAGTATTAGTGTTAGGCACACACGTATTTGCTATTAATGAGTCACTCTTAAAAGTACTCGTATTATTGAGCGCATCGCCCTTGGGAGTTAATGCGTACTTAATTGCATGCCAAATAAAACAACATCAAGATACGTTAGCCAGTGCGGTTGTTTTATCGACAGTTTTGAGTGTGGTGAGTTTTAGTATGTGGTTAACAATTCTACTGTAGACAAATACCTAAAAGTATTGGCATTTATCTAACAGAAAGTGGCTTAGCTAAATGCTAGTTTACACGCTATGCATCTACATTCGCTGGTGCATTGATGGTGATATAATCACTTTTATGGCGAGTTTCATCATAACTAATTTGTGCAACAGCGCCGGTATTAAAAATAGGCATGTGCCCAGCACACAACTGATCAACCAAATAGCTCACCATAGGCATATGGGCAACCACAAGCCAAGTATCGCATTCCGGATGAAGCGCGATTAACGTTTCTAAATAATCTGCAGCAACCTGCGGGTTACCTTCAGGAATAATATCTTGGCAGGTCTCTTCAAATAAAAAGGTATTATTTTTTTTAACACCCTCAGCTGTTTGCTGCGCTCTTACATAAGGACTCACTAATAACCCCGTTGGAGCATGCTTTTTTTGTAACCACAGCCCCATTTTTTCTACCTGCTGATGGCCCAAAGGAGTCAAATTTCTACTGACATCATCAGAGTGCATCGGTATTGCTTCACCATGACGCATTATCAAGATTGTTTTCATAAAAAATCAACCAATTAAAGAATATAAAACAGTAGCCAGTTTGCTCGAATTTCCGCTATATTAATAACTCAAACCTATTTATTTTCTTAAAATAGTTCTTTCATGATGTTCAGGTAAATAGCATTGCATTCCTGAAGTTATCATCTGTTGTTAACAATTATACGTTTAGTTTCAGGAGCATCATTTGAAAATCAGCACCAATGATAACAGAGCTTACCGCACACTAACACTGGACAATGGTCTAAAAGTACTTTTAGTGCACGATCAAGACTCAGCAAAAGCTGCCGCATCCATGGCTGTTAACGCTGGTCACTTTGATGATCCGCTTGATAGACAAGGCCTAGCGCACTTTTTAGAGCATATGTTGTTTCTAGGCACTGACCTTTATCCTGAATCAGGAAGTTTTAATAATTTTGTCTCGCAGTCTGGTGGCAATACCAACGCGTGGACTGGCACAGAGCATACCTGCTATTTCTTTGATATTAATAACCATCATATTGAAACAGCATTAGCACAATTTAGTCGATTTTTTATAGCGCCCACACTAAACCCCGCTGAAACAGAAAAAGAACGTAATGCTATTGAGGCTGAGTTTAAATTAAAAATTAAAGACGATGGCCGTCGAATTTATCAAGTGCATAAAGAAACGGTTAACCCAGAACATCCTTTTGCCAAGTTCTCAGTGGGAAACTTGCAAACATTAGCAGATAGAAAGCGCTGTATTAGTGATGAATTACGTGACTTTTTTAATAGGCATTACCAAGCTCAGTGGATGACGTTAGTGATTTGTGCCAATGAGTCATTAGATACACTTGAGGCATGGGCAACCCAGTATTTCTCCCAGATAAAGGGAGATAAACACCAATTAAAGCCACCTATAGAAGCGCCGCTTTATCGCAGCCAAGACTTGAGTAAGTTGCTTCATATTGAACCACACAAACATGTACAAAAGCTGATTATTAGCTTTGCCATGCCAAACATTGACGATTTTTATCGTCATAAAACGGTCAGCTTTATTGCGCACTTACTAGGTTATGAGGGGCAAGGCTCGTTGTATTCTGTGCTTAAAGAGCAAGGTTGGATCAATGCCCTCTCTGCAGGTGGCGGAATTAATGGCAGTAATTTTAAAGACTTTAATATTAGTATGGCGCTGACCGATGAAGGCATTGAATACTACGAAGATATTATTGAAATGGTGTTTGAATACATTTGTTTAATTAATAACAACACCAGTAAACTACCTCGCCTATATCAAGATAAGCAAAAGCTATTACAAATCGCATTTGATAACCAAGAAAAGTCTCGCCTAATTGATTGGGTCAGTAATTTAAGTATTAACATGCAACATTACGATGAAGTTAATTACTTACAGGGTGACTATTTAATGGAGGGCTTTAAAGCCAGCACGCATGAAATGGCGATGCAGTGGTTAACTCCGCACAACATGCGTTTAGTGCTTATTCATCCTGATGTAGAGCCTGAACACACAGCTGCTTGGTATAATACCCCCTATAAAATTGAAAAATTGTCGCTTCATTGGCTCGAAGCACTTGCACAGATTAGCCAGCCACAAAGTGAAATGCTATTGCCCACGGCTAATCCTTATTTAGCTAAAGATGTCATTTTATATCCGGTTGAATCACAGCAACGATATCCAACATTACTGGTAAAAGAAGCAGGCTTTGACTTTTGGTTTAAACAAGACGCCACCTTTAGAGTCGCCAAAGGGCATTTTTATTTAGCCATGGACTCTGACTTTGCAGTAAAAGATGTGAAACATATGGCACTGACGCGGTTATTTTCAGATTTATTCATGGACAGTGTTGGCGAACAGTTTTACCCAGCGGAACTTGCGGGCTTAAGTTATCACTTAACCTCTCATCAAGGTGGCTTAACGCTTCACACTGCGGGGCTTTCTTCAAGCCAACTCGAATTAGTCGATCAGCTGATTGATGCACTATTTAACGTAAAAATTTGTGCCAAACGCTTTGCAGAATATAAAAAGCAATTAGTTAGACACTGGCGTAATAGCAATCAAAACAAACCCGTTAGTGAGCTATTTAGTATTTTAGGCGCTAAAATAATGCCGTGGAATCCTCAGCCTGACGAGTTAGCAAATGCACTCAAAGACACCTGTTTCCATCAGTTTAATGAATTTAGACAAGCGTTTTTTAATGCCCTTCATGTTGAGTCTTTTTTACATGGTAATTGGCAGCAGAATGATGCGCTTGAGTTTCAAAAGAAGGTCGCCCAGCACCTTAAAAAATCAGCCGTTATCGACGATTTAAAGCGCCCACTTTATGAAATTACTAAAGTGACCCGCTACGAGCTTGAACTTGCCTGCAGCGATAATGCCATGGTGATTTACTACCAAGCACAAAGCGATGACGTTAATGAAAAAGTGAAAATGATGGCGCTAAATCATTTAATTAATCAAGATTACTTTAATGAACTCAGAACCACGCAACAACTCGGTTATTTAGTAGGGGCGGGATACGCTCCTTTTAATACCCGTGCTGGTATTGCCTTTTATATACAATCACCAAAATTTGAGCCCACCACGTTACTGCACAGGCATAATTTATTTATTAGCCAGTATTTAGCAACAATTAATGAACTAACAGAACAAGACTGGCTGCAACAAAAACATGGATTAACAACCCATATTGCTGAAAAAGACAAAAATTTGCGTTTACGTTCACAACGTTTATGGCTTGCTATAGGTAATGGCGATCATCGGTTTAATATGCAGCAACGCCTGCTGGATTCTTTAAACGCATTAACGCTTGAACATTTAAAAGCCTACGCCGCTGAAATTTTTAATGCAGATCGCCCAAGATATGAGCTTTTAAGTGCCAAATCTGTGAATTTGTCTGAGAAACTACCACTTTATTCGCATTCTCTTTGACTCTTGCTCGCGCTTGATTTAGATTGTCTTTTGTTAATAAGAAGTAAGACAATGAAAAAATAAATGAAAAAAATAAAAATAATAAAATACATTCTATTTTTGGCCTCTTTGGCCACAGCCTACTCAGCGAGTGCATTCGAGTCATCGTTTAACTTGAATTTAAATGCGCTGGTCGTGAGCGTGTGCGCAATAATGTCGTTAGTTGTGGTTTATTTGTTAACGATTGTTCACTCACTCAAGCGTTCACACTCTCAATTACAGCTTTCTGAAAAACGATTAAAAAGTACCGTAGAAGGCAGTGGTGATACTCTATGGGATTGGAATATCAAAACCGGTAAAGTTATTCGTATCAATGACAAATACGTGATGAATAGTAATAACCTAGTAGAATTTCCACCGAATAAAAGCTTGATCCACCCCCGCGATTTAACCCATGTTGATTACCTACTAAAAAAACACTTTGCCGAAGAAAGTACTTTTTTTGAAGCAACTTATCGTATTAAAGACAGCTTTGGTAAATGGCACTGGGTGCTCGACCGCGGAAAAATCATTGAAAAAGACGCTAACCTAAGCCCACTGCGAATGACTGGCACAGTCAGAGATATCTCGCAGTTAAAATCAACGGAAGATCGACTTAATTTATTTGCAAAATGTGTTGAGTCACTCACTGATGCGCTGGCCATTTATGATAAAGACTTTAGGCTTGTGGATATTAATCCCAGCTTTTTAACTTTGTTTGGCGGCGTACGCGAGCAATACCTAAAGAAAGAGTTTCATTTAGCCGGTTACGACAAAAGCTATATAGAATCCATAAAAAATACCGTTAGAAAGCACGAACATATTCAAGAAGAAGTAAAGCTTCGCAATAGCGATCATGCTCTGCTGCCATTTGAAATCTCAATAGACGAAATTAAAAACGCGCAAAATCAAATAACCAATTATGTGGTGGTGTATTCAGATTTAACCGAACGTAAAAAGACCGAATCTGAACTGAATAATTTATCAAACCGAGATCGCACCACCAGCTTACCCAACCGTAATTTGTTTTTTTCTGACTTACAAAAACTTGCAAAGCAGCATTCTCATCATGCATTACTCGTATTTGATTTAGATAACTTTAAAAAGATAAACGACTCATTAGGCCATCAATTAGGTGATAGTTTACTGGCAAAGCTTGCTATGCGTTTAAATAAGCTCACCCGTGAAAATGACGTATTTTATCGCCTTGGCGGCGATGAATTTGCACTAGTTATGTCAAACACCAACGATATTCTCACTATCACTCGCATGGCTAAACAGTTTTTGGCGGCCATAGCTACACCATTTAAAATGGCAGGTCATGAACTTGCTATCACCTCGAGCGTTGGTATAGTGTTGTTCCCCGAAGATGGTAACACCCCCGAAATACTATTAAAGAACGCCGATACTGCGATGTATCATGCTAAAAAGAAAGGCAATAGCTACCTGTTCTTTAATGACACCATGAACCGCCAAGCAGTAAAACGACTGCAAATAGAAAACCTAATGCGCTTTGGCTTAAAAGAAGATCATTTTGAGGTGTATTACCAGCCTAAAATGAATATTCGTACTGGTAAGCTTGCTGGAATGGAAGCGTTGGTGCGTTTTATTACCCCGAAAAAGGGGGTTATTAGCCCAGGGGTATTTATTCCAATTGCCGAAGAAACAGGGCAAATTATTGAAATTGGTGAGGTAGTTTTAAACAAAGCTTGTCGCGATGTAAAACAGTGGTTAGATGCAGGCTTATTTAATGCCCGTGTTGCTGTTAACTTATCAGCAAAACAATTTAGCCTACCCGATCTAACCTCGCGCATAGATGTGATTTTACAAAAAAATGAACTGCCTTCGTACTTTTTAGAGCTTGAGATAACTGAAGGCACCGTAATGGACGATCCACAAGAAGCCATTGCGATTATGCGCTCTTTAAGTGCCCGTGGAATTCACTTAGCAATGGATGACTTTGGTACCGGCTATTCATCACTTGCGTATTTAAAGCAGTTTCCACTCAATACGCTTAAGGTAGATAAAGCCTTTATCGATGATATGAAGACTGAACGTGGCCGCAATATGGTGGACTCTATCGTCACTATTGCGCATAACCTTGATTTGCATGTAGTTGCCGAAGGGGTGGAGCAAGCGTCGCAAATAAGCATACTTGAAGAGCTAAACTGTGAAACACTGCAGGGTTATTACTACTCTAAACCACTCTCAAAAGATGAATTTACTGCGTTTTTAAAACAACAACAAAGCCAATCAAAACTCAGTTTAATTAGAGCGACCAGTTAAGCACGCCATAGACACGCATTTACACCTATATTGCGTATCAATGCACGTCGATAATGCATATTAAACAAGCACCAAGCAACAGGACCAAACACGCCACCTAAAAATAACCAGCGTTTAACAGGCATGCCCTTTTTAATGGTTTCTAAATACATAAGCGCTATAAATACACCGCTAAGCAAAATAAATAACACCACCACCTCAACCAGCTCAAAAATAAGGCGCGTATAATAGCGTTAAATTGGCTAAATTTAAAGCAACGCATGCTGCTAATCAGCAATAATGCTGAATCAATTTGAGGGGCAAATCAGACACAAAAAAGCCGAGCAACTTAAATACTCGGCTAATCATCATAGATTTATAGCGGCTTACTTGTCAGCACGGCCCATAAACTTATGCTCTGCAGTATTAATACGGATGCGATCGCCCGTAGAGATATGCTCTGGCACTTGAATAGTTAAGCCGGTTGATAAACGAGCAGGCTTTGAACGCGCGCTAGCTGAAGCCCCCTTAATTGAAGGGTCGGTTTCCTCAACTACAAGCTCAACACTTGAAGGAAGATCAAGCCCAACTGGCGCACCATCAATCACAATAACATGCACGCCTTGGGTCTCTTCGTTAACAAACTGAATCTCTTCAGCTATGGCGTCTTTAGCCAAGTTGTAAGGCGTGTAGTCTTCATTATCCATAAAGACATACTCATCGCCATCAATGTACGACAGCATGGCTTCACGACGGGTTAAATCTGCAAGGTTAAGCATATCGCTGTCTTTAAATGTTTCGTCAACTTTGCTACCCGTGACCACATCGTATAAACGCATACGGTATAAACTACCACCGGCACGACCTTGTGGTACAGAACGTACGATATCTTTTACTACTAATACACGGCCATTAAAGTCAATAGCCGTCCCTTTTTTAACATCACTTGCCTTTGGCATGGGTGAATTCCTATTGTTTTTTTGATTGCGAGAAACATACCACGAAACTGATTTTGTTCAACAATAAAGTGATATGATTAGCTTCTTACTTCGTACTGACTCATAAATCTGTAATTTAGACTTAAACTCGTGTTATCTAGTGGCAAAAAGCTGCTATGGTTAAGTTATCGATTATGACCTCAAGGAATGGCTCATGAACCAACAAACTGTACATACCTATTTAATGAACAAGCCGTTAGTTAAACTAACCCAGCCTTTTGCTAAAGATGTTGATGTGTATAAAGTAAATCATAAAATGTTTGCCACTCTTGCACTTAGCAATGAGGGTGAAACCGACGAAAATGGCGAACCTATTTGGTGGCTAAACTTAAAGTGCGATCCTGATGAGGCGCAATCATTACGAGATATTTTCCCTGCCGTTATTCCTGGTTATCATATGAATAAACGCCTTTGGAATACCGTGATTTTAGATGGCTCAGTACCACAGGGTGAAATTGAGCGTATGATTGATAACTCGTTTAATTTGGTAGTCGACAACATGCCTGATAAAGATAAAAAGGCCATTGAAGCGTTACTGTAAATAAGCGTCCAGACGCAACTTTTACCAATTCGATTGATTAAGTATTATTGTTGATTATCGAACACAAAAAAGCCGCATAATTTGCGGCTTTTTTACGTTAACTTAAAACATTAATCTTTCTGTTCAGTCGTCTCATTTGGAGTGTCAGTTGATTTATCATCACCTTGCGCTAACTGCACTTCAGCTTTATTAGCGGCTGTTGTGTAAAACTTATCGCCCTTGTCAGCCATTGTAAGTAAAGTATCACAAGGTGTAAAAATAGCGTTGCTGTTAGCCAGAGTAGACATATCGGAGCTTATTTTACCTGCGCCTAATTTATCCATATAGCTAAACGGGCCACCTAAGAACGGTGGGAAACCAATACCAAAAATAGCACCAATATCACCATCACGCGGGCAGGCAATAATACCGTCATCTAAACAGCGAACGGCCTCATTAAGCATTTGTGAGATACAACGCTTAGCAATTTCGTTTTTATTTAAACGTGGAGCTGGGGTTACACCTAGTAGCTCATAGACTGACTCATCAACCTTTTTGCCTTTCTTGTCGTATTCATAAAAACCACGACCCGTTTTACGGCCTAAGCGTTTTGAATCAATCATGCGCGAGAAAGCATCTGGGCCTTTAAAACGCTCACCGAGTTCTTTTTCAAGAATTGGCGCGATTTTAGAACCAATATCAATACCGACTTCATCAAGCAGTGCCAACGGCCCTACTGGAAAACCAAACTCAACTAAGGCTGCGTCAATTTTTTCAATTGGCTCACCGGCAAGCATTAAGTTTGCCGCCTCATTCAGGTATGGCGCTAAAATACGGTTAACATAAAAACCAGCCATATCTTTTACCACAATTGGCGTTTTACCTTGCTTACGCGCAAAGTTAACTACACGAGCAATCGTTTCTTTTGAGGTGCCTTCGTGAGGAATAATTTCTACCAGTGGCATTTTCTCTACTGGTGAGAAATAATGTAAACCAATTACATTTTCAGGACGCGCTGCTTTAGCTGCAATTTGCGAAATAGGTAATGACGAAGTATTACTTGCGAAAATAGTATTCGCTTGGCAATGCTGCTCTACATCAGCAACCATACCTTGCTTAAGCTCTAAATCTTCAAATACGGCTTCTATCACTAAATCTATGTGTTTAAAACCGCTGTAATCGGTAGTGCCGGTAATGCGGTTCATCGTTAACTGCATATCGGCTTTAGACATAATACGGCGTTTAAGACGCTTATCTAAAATTTTGTATGTGTAGTTCATGGCATTACTTATACCCTGCTCTGCCACATCTTTAATACGGACCGGCAATTTAGCTTTGACCGCACTCACATGGGCAATACCTGCGCCCATTAAGCCACCACCTAACACGGCAGTTTTACTAATCGCGGGAGCATCATCATTGCGCCATTCTTTTTTCATTTCAGTGGTTGCAAAGAAAATACCGCGCAGCGCTTTAGACTCATCACTCATTACCAATGTGGCAAAACCTTCTGCTTCGGTTTTATACGCTTTCATTTCATCAAGCTCTACGCTTGCACGTACCGCTTTAATAATTGCAAGCGGCGCAGGGTAATGACCACCGGTTTTTTTAAGAACATTTTCTTTAGCTTTTTTAAAGATAAAGTTACGACCAAACGGGTTTGATTCTAATAACTTACTGATCTTATCAAGTTTAGGCTCTTTAGCTTGTGGCTTTTTCTTCGCCGCAAACTCTTTAGCCACTTTTAACAGTACGCTTTGTGGTACACAATCATCCAATACACCGGCTTTTTTAGCTTGTTTAGGACGAATTTGTTTACCGGTTAGCATCCACTCGAGGGCTTTTTGAATGCCCACGATTTTAGTTAAGCGTTGTGTACCACCACCGCCAGGTAATAAACCTAGTTGTACTTCTGGTAAACCAATTTTAGTTAAATCGCTATCTGTACCTACGCGGTAATCACAGGCTAAAGCAAATTCTAAACCGCCACCAAGCGCTGCGCCATGTATAGCACTAACTGTGGTGTACGGAAGCTTTTTCATATCAAAAAATGCTTGATGGCATAATTCGCTAATAGCTAATGCATCTTCACGCTTTTGCACGCTGTCTAGCATTTTAACATCGGCACCAGCAATAAAGTTATCGCTTTTACCACTAATAAATACCATACCTTTAACTGCGTGCTCTTTAGCTTGTGCTAATAATGCTTTTAAATCATCAGCAAAGCTGTCACGCAGGGTGTTCATTTTTTCACCCGGCACATCAATGGTCACTACGGCTATTTTGTTATCATCAACCGTTAAATTAAATACTGAATCTGTCATTACGCACTCTCCAATACAAAGGCTGCACCTAAACCACCCGCAGCACAGGCAGTCGTTAACGCTAAACCACCGCCACGACGCTTAAGCTCGTATAAACTTTGTGTAATTAAACGCGCGCCGGTTGCCGCAAATGGATGACCATATGCAAGCGAGCCGCCGTTCACGTTAAACTTATCCATGTTAATTTCACCTATGGCTTTATTACGCCCTAAGTGCTCTTGTGCAAATTTATCTGAAGCAAACATTTTCATATTCGCTAAGGTTTGCGATGCAAACGCTTCGTGCATTTCAATTAGATCTAAATCGGCTAATGTAATACCTGCTCTATCAAGTGCGATAGGCGTTGAGTGAGCCGGCCCCATTAGCATGTCTTTTTCTACGCCAATCGCTGAAAACGCAAAACTGCGTACGTAGCCTAAAATTTCGTAACCCAATGCTTTTGCTTTGCTTTCGCTCATCATTAACACTGCGGCTGCGCCATCGGTTAATGGGGTTGCATTGGCAGCAGTGACTGAGCCGTGTTGACGGTCAAATACCGGCTTAAGCTTGGCATAACCTTCAACCGTTGAGTTTTTACGAATATTGTTATCTTCTTCAATAAAGCTTTTATAAGGCGGTAAATGAGCCGTCATTACTTCATCTTTAAGCTTGCCATCAGCCCAGGCTTGAGTTGCCAGTGAGTGAGAACGATGCGCTAAGGCATCTTGATCTTCACGGCTAATGTTATGGGTTTTAGCCATTTGCTCGGCTGTTTGTCCCATTGATAAACCCGTTGAATACTCAGCAACCGCTGGCGGCACTGGCAATAAATCTTTTAAACGTAGTTTTGAGAATATTTTTAAACGCTGACCAAGCGTACGTGCTTTGTTTAAATCAACTAAGCTACCCGCTAATTTTTTACTTACACCAATTGGCAATACAGATGATGAATCGGCACCACCGGCAATACCTACGCTTACAGAGCCTGCCATAATTGATTCGGCAACGTTTGCTATCGCTTGAAAACTCGTCGCACAAGCACGCGATACAGAGTACGCATCAACCGATACTGGCATCCCAGTACCCAATACAATTTCACGCGCAATATTTGGCGCTTCTGGCATTTGTACTACTTGCCCAAAAACCAATTGATCGATTTCTGACTTGTCGAAATTTAATCGCTCAAGCATTTCATTAACTACTAACTTACCCATATCCAACGCTGGTACATGGTGGAACGCAGTCGCTTGCTTAGCAAAAGGAGTACGTAAGCCGCTTACGATGGCAATACGGTCGCCTTTTGGTGTTTTAAGTATGTTTTGCTCAGACATTTATTATTCTCTCCCGCTGACAGGTCAGACCTGTATGTTTTCTCCGATTCTAAACAACCCGTGTGATAAAGCCAATAGATAAAGGTAAATTAATACAAAAGCGCCATTGTAAATCACTACATACATTGTATGAGGGTAATACAATAGGCTTTTTTAGCTGGTTTTACAAAGTTTTATGTTAGGCTAAAAAATCGTTAAAAAATAACGAACTATTTTTAAAAAATCAGTCTAACTCTTGAGTTATCCACTTATAAACCTTATAACTAGCTCAGTATTTGTTACCTAACCAATTTAGGTATTATTTAAGCTGACGAGGACAGTCCACTTATTATGGCAGCTAACGCATTTTCACAATTAAAAACGTATTTAGACACCCAAATTATTGGCCAGCCTGCGCTCACTCAAGCACTATTAATTGCTATTTTAGCCGATGGTCATTTATTAGTTGAAGGCCCACCGGGGCTTGCAAAAACACGCGCTGTTAATGCCTTAGCAAAAGGTATTGAAGGCTCGTTTCAGCGTGTTCAGTTTACCCCAGATTTATTACCAGCCGATGTGACCGGCACCGATATTTATCGCCAACAAACCAGTGAGTTTGTGTTTGAAAAAGGCCCTTTATTTCATAACCTTATTTTAGCGGACGAAATAAACCGAGCACCAGCAAAAGTACAATCGGCATTATTAGAAGCAATGGCCGAGCGCCAAGTCACGGTGGGCAAAAACACCTATCCACTCAGTGACCTGTTTTTAGTGATGGCAACACAAAATCCGCTTGAGCAAGAAGGTACTTACCCGCTACCAGAAGCGCAATTAGACCGTTTTTTAATGCACCTAAGTATTAATTACCCAGGTGCTGAGCATGAGCTTGATATTTTACGTTTGACCCGTGGTGAAGCACTTAATGATGAAGCCCCAGTGCTTGAGCAAATTTCACAACCCGATTTGTTTGCTGCGCGAAAAGCAATTTTAGGTCTGTATTTGGCCGAGCCATTAGAGCAGTACTTAGTTCAATTGATTATTGCTACTCGAGAAGGCGCAAACTTAGATGAGCAACTTGGCCGCTGGATTGAATACGGCGCAAGCCCTCGCGCTACTATCGCTCTTGATAAGTGTGCCCGCGCTCATGCGTGGCTAAGTGGCCGTGATTTTGTATCACCTGATGATATACAAGCTGTTGTACATAATGTATTGCGCCATCGTATTATTTTAAGTTACGAAGCACAGGCCGATGGTATTACAAAAGATCAGGTTATTAGCCGTATTGTTGAACTAGTCGCAGTACCTTAAGTTATGCAAACACACGTTGATTCTCAGGCATGGCTTAAATTAAGCCATAGCCATGGTGTTAATTTATCGCTTAAAGAGCTGATGTATTATAAAGCAAAAGCGCAACTGCTTGAGCTGGCACCTAAAGTTAGAATAAAAAACACCTTGGCGGGGCAATACCTTGCGCCCCACAAAGGCCGGGGTATGGAATTTGCCGAAGTGCGTCATTATCAAAACGGTGACGATATACGCTCTATTGATTGGCGCGTTACCGCACGCACAGGCGAAACCCACACTAAACTTTTTCAAGAGGAAAAAGAGCGCCCGGTATTTGTGTTTACTGACTTTTCAAACTCAATGCTATTTGGCTCGCAATTACTGTTAAAATCGGTGCAAGCGGCACATATTAGCGCCTTAGTTGCGTGGTCAGCGTGTCAGCGTGGCGACAGAATTGGCGGTATTGTGTTTAATCAGCACTCGCATTTAGAGCTAAAACCCAGCGCTCGTGAAAAAGCGGTATTAAAACTATGCCATAATTTATGCGATGCGCATCAGCTGGCTCTTGAAAACATTGATAAGCCGGCCGCGAATAATTTTAGCGATAACCTCAAACGTTTAAATCACTTAGCTAAGCCCGGTAGTTTGGTTTATATCGTGTCTGATTTTAACGCCTTGGATGACGCCAGCTTTAAGCAACTTGAACTTTTAGCGCGTCATTGTGAACTGATTGGGTGTCATATTAGCGACCCCTTTGAACATCAATTACCTGCTTTTAAACAAACGGTAACCGTCAGTGCTAATAATCAGCAATTTGCCCTGCCCTTAATGGACAAGAGCTTTAGACAACGATTTGCCAAAAATGCCGAGCACGCATTTAGCGCACGCATTAATCGCTTAACAAAGTCTGGACTCACCCTATTATCATTTGATGCAGCCACTGCGCTGGAACTGCAATTAGTGAGAAAATAAATCATGCAAACCTCTCCACTTGATGGTCTACACGATATTATTGCTCCCACCCAAGTCGACTGGTGGCCACTCGCTCCTGCTTGGTGGGTTGTTATTGCAATTGCTGTGTGTTTATTGTGTAGCTTAATTGTCATAATTTATAAAAATTATCGCTTTAAAAAGCCAAAACGTGATGCCATTGCATTAGCTAATCAACAACAGTCAGCGCAGCAATTGCATGTCATTTTAAAGCGTTTAGTGATCACCTATTACGATCCGCGTTTGGCCGCGCAATCAACAACGCATTGGTGCAACACATTAAACCAACTTTCAGCTATTGGCTTTACAGAAGAAGAAATTTTAAGCCTATATAACGCTAATCAAACACAGGCAGCACTTAGTGATAAATTTCGCCAAGCCATTAAACAATTTAAACTAAAGGAGCCGCTGCATGTTTGAATTTAGCTGGCCATGGCTGTTTTTATTACTGCCGCTACCTTTAATATTGTTACTATTAAAACCCGCCGCCAATGATGCCAACACGCGTCTGCGCATTCCAAGTTTTGCATCACATAATTTAAGCAATCAAAGCATAGAGCCAAGTGCGCGTAAATTGAATATTATCGAGTGGTTGCTGTGGTTATTATTAGTGACCGCATCAGCAAATCCAACGTGGTTAGATGAGCCCATATCGCTACCCAACGAAGGCCGCGATATAATGCTCGCTGTGGATTTGTCAGGGTCAATGACCGAACAAGACATGGCTTACAATGGCCAATATGTTGACCGTTTAACCATGGTTAAAGCAGTGCTAAGTGACTTTATAGAGCAGCGCCAAGGCGACAGGCTCGGCCTTATATTGTTTGGTGATACCGCTTTTTTACAAACCCCATTGACGCGTGATGTGAAAACCGTCAGTAAAATGCTCTCTGAGGCGCAAATTGGTTTAGTAGGACGCGCCACGGCGATTGGTGACGCTTTAGGTTTATCGGTAAAACGCTTTGCCAGTAAAAAAGAAAGTAACCGTATTGTGGTGTTGCTTACAGATGGACAAAACACCGCGGGAAATTTAAACCCAGAAGATGCACTGTTACTTGCCCGTGAAGAAGGTATAAAAGTGTACACCATCGGAGTCGGTTCAGATAACCCGCGCGGCTTTAGTTTATTTAATATGGGCTCTGGGGGCAGTAACCTAGATGAGGGTTTATTGAAAAAAATTGCTGAGCAAACAGGCGGTCTGTATTTTAGAGCAAAAGATGTCGCTGGCCTGCAACAGATTTACGCTGAGCTTGATAAGCTTGAACCAATTAGTGCCGATGAGCAAACCTTTCGCCCAAAAACAGCCTTGTTCTATTATCCGTTATTACTGGCCATTTTACTCATAAGTGCAATGGCATTGATAAAAACGGTGCGCGCAATGAAGGAGCCAAACTAATGGATTTTGAATTTATTCGTCCTGCTATTTTATGGCTGTTACTCCCTGCCTCAGGGTTATTTTTTATCGCCTTACTAAAACATAAAAAAACCCAGTCAGCGCCACTTATTGCGCCGCATTTGGCACTATTTGTAATGAGTGAATCAAACAATAAAGCTCGCCAGCCGCTGTGGCTGGTTGCGTTATTTTGCAATTTAGCGATTATATTTAGTGCAGGGCCAAGCTTTGAAGAGAAACAAGTACCCGTATTTCAAAGTAAAAGTGCCCGCGTTATTGTCATGGATATGTCCTACTCTATGTATAGCACCGACATTGCTCCCAATCGATTAATGCAATCACGTTTTAAAGCCCTCGATATGGTTGAGCTATTTAAAGAAGGCGATACCGCGTTAGTGGCTTACGCAGGCACTGCCTATACCATTTCACCACTGACCAACGACGCTAAGACTCTTGCCAACCTTATTCCTAGTTTAAGCCCTGAAATTATGCCAGATAAAGGCTCAAACGTACTCGCTGGCTTAGATATGGCACAAGAGCTACTAAGCCAAGCCGGCTACCTCGATGGCGATATTATTTTGATCACCGATGGTATTGAACAACAACAGCAAAGCGATGTAAGCCGTTTTACCAACAGTAGCCAATATCGACTTAATATTTACGGCGTAGGCACAGCGCAAGGAGCTCCTATAAAGTTACCTGAAGGCGGGTTTTTAAAAGATAATTATGGTCAAATTGTGGTGCCAACCCTCAATGCATCATTACTTGAAGGACTTGCAAAAAATAGTGGTGGGCAGTTTGCCGATTATCAGCCAAGCAATAGCGATATTGCCGTTTTTTCACCGCAAGCAAACAGTGAAGTATTAAAAAGTGAAAAACCAAATTTAGCCTTATGGCGAATTGACGCCGGTATTTATGGTTTGCTTATTTTACTGCCTTTAGCTTTGTATTTATTTAGACGTTCTGCATTAGTTAGCGCAGTACTATTACTTAGCTTTTTACCTCAACAAAATGCGCATGCCGCAGAGCTGCCAACCCTGTTTAAAAATACGGATCAACGGGCATTAGAGGCATACAACAACAAAGAGTATCAACAAGCAGCCCAGGCTCGCTCAAGCGCTCTCAAAGGGGCTGCACTTTATCAGCAAGGGCAATTTGATGCTGCCTTAAATGAGTTTAGCCAAGATAAGTCAGCAACCGGTTATTATAACTATGGCAACGCCTTGGCTAAAGCAGGACAATTAGAGGCTGCCATTGACGCGTATAAACAAGCGCAAGTAAAGCAAGATAACTTTAGTGAAGCCGCTGAGAATCAAGCGCTTGTTGAGCAGTTACTGAATCAACAGCAAGACCAAGAAAATCAGCAAGGCAATGATTCGCAAAATCAAGATAAGCAAAGTCAAGATGATGCAGATAAATCAAAACAAGATCAGCAAAAAAATGGCGAGAAAAACAACGCAGATAAAAGCGAAGAGGACAGCCAAAATAGTGAGCAACAGCAATCGGATCAGTCCTCGGAACAATCAAAAGATCAACAAGGCCAATCTGGTGAGCAATCAGACAAACAAAATGAGCCTGACATGCAAGCTCAGTCACAAAACCAACAAAATGAGAATAAAGACGAGAATACACCGCAGCAAGATGAGCCGCAAAATCAACCGAATGAAATGAGTGAGCAACCGCCCTCTGATGAGCAAAAACAGCAGGCACAGCAACAAGCCATGCAGGCACAAGCCGCTGAACTCACTAATGAAGAAAAAGAAAAAGCACAGCAACTAAATCAGTTATTAAGAAAAGTGCCCGACGATCCCGCTATTTTATTAAGAAACAAAATGCAATTAGAAGCCCAAAAAAGACAATATCAACGTCGTCCAACAGGAGTAGAAAAATCATGGTAATGCGATTATTTTGCTGTTTATTGCTATTAACTGCCATGCCATTAATGGCCGCCACCACTTTAGAGGCAAGCGTTGATAAAAACCCAGTATTAGCGGGTGAATTTTTTATGCTTAATATTAGCATTGATGATTCAATAAAAGGGCAACAACCCGACACCTCAGCATTATTAAAAGATTTTGTAGTCGGCCCTATGAGCTTAAGTAGCCGCACTAACATTATTAATGGCAGTATAAAAAAACAAACCTCTTGGTCTGTTAAACTAATGACCCGCAAGGCGGGTGAATACACCATTCCCAGTTTTAGTGTTGCAGGGCTAAACTCGCAACCAATTAGTTTATCGGTTAAAGAGCGCAGCAGCGACGCAGATAAAAATAACGATATATTTTTAAAAACCTCACTCTCAAACAACAGCTTATTTGTACAAGAGGCTGGCGTTTACACCATTAAGCTTTACTTAGCTAAAGAGCTTCTTGATGGCAGCTTAAGTGCGCCAAGTATGGAAGATGCCCAACTTACCCAACTAGGTAAACAAAGCGAAGAGTATGAACTGGTTAACGGTAAACGTTATTTAGTGATCACCCGTAATTATTTAATTCAGCCTCAAAAAAGTGGCGCCTACACTATTGCAGCTCCCGTTTTTCAAGGGCGTATTCAGCAAAACTATCGTCAATTGGAAGTGTCAGCGCTTGGCGATGAGCAGCAAATTGAGATTAAACCTATCCCTGAAAACTATCAAGGAGACTGGTTACCCAGTGAACTGGTGAGCTTAACCGAGCAATGGCAGCCAGAGGATAATACCGTTGAAGCCGGCACGCCAATAACACGCACAATTATGCTCACCGCGCTAGGGGTGACTAAAGAGCAGTTACCCGAAATTGATATGCCTACTATTAATGGTATTCGCAGCTACCCTGATGAAAAAGAAACCAATAATGCGGTACGTGATGGTCGAGTGGTATCACAGCAAAGCGCCTCATTTGCGCTATTGCCACAAACACCTGGCACTTACACATTGCCTGAAATTAGCTTGCCTTGGTATAACACCAAAATGAATCGAATTAGTTACGCGACCTTACCTGAGCGCACTATTACAGTAACACCCAGTACAACAGCGCCAGTGCAAACGCTTAATCCGCCAGCTGAAAACAATCTAAGTAATACTATGGCAGAGTCAACGGAGCAAGCAGTTACAGTGCAACAGCAAACTGCCACACCACTGTGGCTAATTATTGTGGCCGCACTTGGTTATGTTTTATGGATTGCGACGGTGATTTTTTACTTTATTAAACGCCCAACTAAAGAAGTGCAACAAGCGGCTCAAACAACTAATAAAACAAATCAACAACCATCTTTAAAAGCCCTGCTGGTATTAGCTAAAAGCCATGACGAAAAAGCATTTTACGATGCGCTTAATCAGTATGCGCTAACCCTTACAGGTAAAAAGGTAGGGGCGCTATCCCATTTATGCGCTATGATAAACAACTCAGAGTTCACCGCGCAGGTAAACAATTTACAAGCACAGTTGTACAGTAAGCAAACGGCTAGCGCCAACTTAGACGCTATAGTTAGCATGTTAAAGGCACATCAATCGCAAACAGCTAAGCCTTCATCACCTGCGTTAAAAGAGCTGTATTCTTGATCTCAATTGTATTTTGCTTTTTTGACCTATAATAATTTTAACTAAAAAGTGCTTATGTTTGGAAATAAAAAATCGAATGATCGGGTCTTACTAAATATGGCTGAAAAACAACAACGCTACGAAGCCCTGGTTCACGTTTATCATAAGGAACTCTATCGCTTCGCTTACTGGTTATGTAACGATCCGAATATTGCAGATGACTTAGTGCAAGAAACCTTTTTACGTGCTTGGCGATCGCTTGACTCGTTACTCGATCAAAAAGCAGCTAAGCCATGGTTGCTAACAATTTTAAGACGCGAAAATGCGAGGCGCTTTGAGCGCAAGCAATTTGATTACAGTGATGTAGATAACGACACGCTAGTGGATCAAACCAGTCATTCTTTAGATGATGAAATGGAGCAAACCGTTATTCAACGGCAAATTTCGTTGTTGGCCGATGAATACAAAGAGCCGCTACTATTACAAGTGGTTATGGGCTGCTCTGGGGATGAAATTGCAGACATACTCGATTTAAACAAAAATACGGTTATGACACGTTTATTTCGAGCAAAAAATCAACTTAAAGAGGCACTAAGCCGTGATGATGAACAACTTAAAGGGGCATCAAAATAATGGATGAACTTGAGTTTCGTCGCCGCACGATTGCACAGCCAAACGAGCTAGACAAAGAACTACTGGAATTTGCAAACAGCAGTCCCGATAGACAACAATTTTTAAATGAAAACAAAACATTTGATAAGCAACTCAATGATGCGCTTGATATTCCTGTGCCTGACAACCTTGCTGAACGGATTATTTTAAACACCTCGTTAAAAGAAAAAGCCAGAAAAGATGAGCTTGAACAAAAAAACAACGTTATTGATTCACGCTCACGCTTTAAGTTTGACCGCGTATATTTGGCGTTCGCTGCTTCATTTGTGATTGCGGTAAGTGCGTTTATGTTTAGCACAGAGCAAAACTTGAATCATGCGGCTGGCGAGCATGCATTGGCGCATGTTTATCATGAACTTAACGCGTTAAATAAAACTCAACCGATCAGCTTACAAACAGTCAATGAAAAGCTGGCTTTACTTGGCGGTCAACTTAATGATTTACCTGGGAAAGTTACTTATGTTAACTTTTGCGATTTTCAAGGCGAGAAAGGCATCCATTTAGTGTTTGAATCGGACTTTGGCCCTATGACCGTGTTTATTGTCCCCAGTGATAACAAAGTCTTTGAAATTGGCTCGGGTGACTTTAGTGACTCTCGCTACGTAGGCCATATAAGCCGAGGAAAACAAGCTGATACTGTACTAATAGCAAGCCTAGGCTCACCGGTTGATATGTATAATGAACGTATTGCAGGCGCTATTCGCTGGCTGTAATACCAATTTGTATAAATATTTGAACAATTTAACATATTAAACTCCCCTATATCTAAGCAGATTGATATAAGGGAATGGGTATTACAAACAATAAAAAACCGCAACGAGTGTGCGGTTTTTTTTATTGCTAATAAGCTAAAGCTTATTATTGGTTACTTACATACATCAGCAACAGCGTTAGCAAAGTAATCGATGTTTGCTTGACTAATACCCGCTACATTTACACGGCTAGAGCCCACAATATAAATACCATAGTCTTTTTGTAGACGCTCGATTTGCTCTTTATTAATACCTAAGAAAGAGAACATACCGTGTTGGCGGTCTATAAATGAGAAGTCTTGAGCAATATCTTTGGCTGCAAGGCTGTCTTTAATTAAACTACGTAAACCATTAATACGGTTACGCATTTCATCAAGTTCACTGTGCCATAGCTGCGTTAATTCTGTGCTGCTTAAAATGGTGTTTACAATGTCTGCACCGTGCGCTGGCGGCATAGAATAAATGCTACGTACCACACTTAATAACACCGAGTTTGAAATATCAGCGGTTGCACTGTCTTTTGCAATAATTGAACACGCACCAATACGCTCACGGTATAAGCCAAAGTTTTTAGAACATGATGAACAAATGATCAACTCTTCAACCGCATTAGCTAAAATACGTAAACCATTCGCATCTTCTTCTAAAGAAGAACCAAAACCTTGGTATGCAATATCAATCAATGGCGTAAAGCCCACATCTTTTGCAAGTTCAGCAATAGTATTCCATTGTGTTTCGTTTAAATCCATACCACTTGGGTTGTGACAACATGCATGTAATAACACAACATCGCCCTTAGGCACCTGTGTTAATGTTTCAACCATTTCATCAAACAATAAATCTTTGTTTTCGTAGTCGTAGTATGGGTATTCTTTAACAGTTAAGCCTGCAGCTTCAAATAAGCTAATGTGGTTAGCCCACGTTGGGTTAGTAACCCATACAGTAGCGCCTGGGTTACAACGTACAATAAATTCTGCTGCAACACGAAGTGCGCCTGTACCACCAGGTGCTTGTGCTGTGCGTACGCGATTAGCTAATAATGCCGGGTGCTCACCAAGAAGAAGATTTTCCATTTGTTGACAGTAATCTAAGTTACCAGCAAGACCAATGTAAGATTTGCTCATTTCATTTTCTAAACGAAACGCTTCTGCTTTTTTTACTGACTTTAATACCGGGGTATTCCCCTGCTCGTCTTTATATACACCAACCCCTAAGTCAATCTTATTAGGGTTAGTATCTTGCTTATAGGCCGCCATAAGGCCAAGAATAGGGTCTGTTGGTAATGGTTTTAATACTGAGAACATTGACTATCTCTTCGTTATTTAGGGGTTAGCTGTTGCGCTAAGCTTAACATAAAAACTCACTCGATTGACCAGTGTTATTTACACTAAAAAGTGAGGAATTTTAATACAGCATGCAATTAATAACGCGAGTGTCGCATTATCAAAAAAATCCGTGCTAAAGGCTTCGCCATCGACAATGCCAATGCACTGCTTTTGCGCATTAAATAGTGGTAAACAGGCCTCTGCTTTTACTTTCGGATCGCAGGTGTAATACTCACCACCCGCGGCTAAATATTGCTCAACATTATTAATGACACGTCCTTTACCACTGAGTGCCACTTGCACATTATTACTGCCGGTTGCAAATTCAGCGGTGAGCGGAAATAAAGGGCGACTCGGTGCACCAAAATAAGCGAGCTTTAATAACTGCTCGCCTTCAGGGGTGGCCGTATTTTGATAGATGCCATACCAATCTAACTGGGTGTTTTCGATTACATAGTCAACAATCAACTGAAGTTGCGCTAACTTTGCCGTTATTTGCGTATTTTGGCTAACGTAATCGTTTAAATTAAACGGCTCATCTTGCAAGTAGCCGAATAAACTACATGCGCCACCTTCACCGAGTTCTGGAATTTGATACTGCCAACGCACGGCCGGTGCAGCATTGCTATTTAAGTACTGCTCAAGCTTTTCTAGCTCAGCATTAATTAACTGTTGCTCTACATTAAGCTGAGCTTGCTCTAAATAAGAATTTATCATTTGGCCATCTATACATCTACAATGCCGAAATAGTAGCATGGATATTTTTATAGCGCTAGCCAATTTAAAGCGCTTTTTAAAATCCTTAAGCACTTTTATTCATAAGCACTATTGCGGTACTTAAACAGAGGATGTTTATCTTTGCGGGATTAAAAGGTGTTCAGCTTAGGCGCAAAAATTACGCCTTTGCATCACAAATTTGTTATTATTTAGCCCAATATTAGATTCAATCTTAGATAGGTTAATTATGAGTGATAATCACTTAGTGTATTCAACAGCAACAGGGCGAATTGACCAGCCAAAGCCAGAAAAAGAACTGGATGTAAAACTATTTAAAGACGGGTCTATTCGCATAGAGCGTCAAACCAAAGGTCGAAAAGGTAAAGGCGTAATGCTAGTTGTAGGATTAGATCCCCAACAGCACGATTTAAAAAAGTTAGCAAAAACAATAAAAAGTAAGATGGGCCAAGGTGGCGCAGTAAAAGAAGGAGTTATTGAAGTACAAGGTGATGATCGCGATAAGTTAAAGGCGATTTTAGAAGGATTAAAGTTTAAGGTAAAAATTGCGGGTGGTTAACCCGCAATTTTTGTTCTATTCAGGGACTTTTAACGCAGCTAATTGATCAAACAACACAGGGATATCGGCTTCGGCAACGGGCTTACTAAAGTAATAGCCTTGCACAATAAAACAATTATTATTTTGTAAAAATTCAACTTGCTCTATTGTTTCAACCCCTTCAGCAACCACATCAAGCTTGAGCTTTTGTGCCATCGCAATAATCGCAGCGGTGATCTCCATATCATTATCATCTTCAGGGATATCTTTAACAAACGAGCGGTCAATTTTAAGAATATCGACAGGAAAACGTTTAAGGTAACTCAACGAAGAATAGCCCGTACCAAAATCGTCAATAGAAATTGAAATACCCAGCTTTTTCAATTGATGTAGCTGATCAATAGCCGCCTCAACATTACCCATTAGCATGCTCTCAGTCAGTTCAAGGTGCAGGCTTTTAGCATTAATTTGCGTCTCTATGATTATTTTTTTCAGCATAGGTACTAAGCTTGCGTCTTTAAACTGCCTTGCTGACAGGTTTATCGACATGTTGCTCGCTCTACCTTGTTGCTCTAGTCGTTTAGTAAACTCACACGCTTGTTGTAATACCCACTTACCAAGTTCCACAATTAAACCCGTTGCCTCAGCAATAGGAATAAATTTAGTAGGTGGAATGAATCCCTGCGTAGGATGGAACCAGCGAAGCAATGCTTCATATCCCACTACACTATTATCGCGACAATCAACTTGTGGCTGATAATGCAGTGTGAGTTGTTTTTCTTTAATTGCATGGCGCAACTCATTTTCAAGGAATAATCGCTCATTGGCGGCTGCATTTAGATCTTGGCTATAAAAGTGGAACGTATTACGCCCTTTCGCTTTTGCTTCATACATGGCTAAATCAGCATGTTTTAATAACTGATCTTCTTCTAAGCTATCAAATGGCGCCAAGGTAATACCAATACTGGCACTAACAATCACTTCGTTACTACCTAATTTTATTGGCTGATTTAACGTTTTTTGAATGGTGTCAGCGACTTCCGATGCTTCTTTTTGATGCTCAATACCACTGAGTAATACCGCAAACTCATCACCGCCTAAACGGGCTATAGTATCTTCTGCTCGTAAGCGCTGCTTTAAGCGCGTTGCCACTTCAACCAATAGTTGATCGCCTGCATCGTGACCTAAAGTATCGTTAATACGCTTAAATTCATCCAAATCAAAATAAAATAAAGCAAACGAGTAACGCCCTCTTTCAGCAAGCGCCATCGACTTTCTAAGCTGCATTCTAAAGAATGTACGATTAGCAAGCCCAGTTAATGTGTCGAAGTAAGCGAGCTGTTCCATTTTGCGTTGGCTTTCTTTTACAAATGAAATATCTTGCGCTGAAGCAACGTAACTGGTGATTTTTCCACCATCTTCACGAATAGGTGACACACTCAGCGATACCCATATGGGTGGCTTGTTTTGCGCTTCAATAAGGGTATCCCCTCGCCAGTAATTACGGTTGCGCAAATCAATGTCAATGTCCTCTACCAGCATGGTCATTTCATTAGCAATAATAGTCAGAAGTGGCTGGCGCAGGAAATCACTTTCTGCAAAGTCGGTCATTTCCAGCATTTTTGGATTAACATATTCAATCACAAAGTTTTCATCAGTGATCACCACACCCGTGCCCGAGAAGGCAACCGCTTTAGACAAGCGATTTGCAGCCTTTTCTGCAATTTCTTTTTCTATTATGCGCTGGTTTAAGCCATCGATGAGTTTGCGGATTTCAATGGTCATATCTTTGAATGAACCATTAAGCGTGCCAATTTCATCTTTATTTTCTTTTGGAAAATCAATTTCTAACTGGCCTTTACCAAAGTTAGTAACCGCATAAACCAATGAATGCAGGCGTCTTAAAACTAGTTGATAAAGTGCTTGATGTAATAACAAAGCAACTAAAATGGCATACAGAATAAACAAGCCAAAAAACTTCAGTTTTAAGTCTTTCAGTGCCGATAGTGTAGAAGAGCGCTTTTTATATACGCCCACGTACCAATTTACACCTTCAACTTTATGGATATTTATAATGTAGTCTTCACCATTTAATGAAAACGAGTCGGCATATTCCGGCAATTGTATTTGCCCTGCATTATCAATAACTCGCTTTAGCTCAGGAGAAATAAAATCGCCAGGTAGCAACTTTTTTCCCGCCTCTCCGTATTGTGTATAACTATCGGCTCCTAAATTAGGGTGCGCCAATAGCTGCCCTTGCTTATCGAACACCACTAAATGTTTTTCTTTTCCGCCGACGGGCAATTGCGATATGAGAGAGTCGAGAGAAATATTACTACCCGTAACTCCTAAAAACTCATCATTTTTATAAATAGGTACAATTAAACTAACGACCCACTTATTCCAAACGCCATCGTAATACACTCGTGACCACAGCGGCTCGCGTTGTGGGTTTGTTAACGATTTTGCGTAATTAAAACTTTTGCTTTGATTAAATGTGTAATCTCCGGGGACATTAAGTGCCCAATTTGGTGGCGCAACACGGATAAAATTATCTTTGGTGATCAGGTAAAAATTATAAAAATCTTGAATTAACGTGGGGGAAATCACTTTCCAAAGCGATTCAGAATCTGCAATTAACTGTTTATAAAAAGGAGAATAAGCATTTTCGGGAATGAACGCCGCAGATAAGCCATCGGCAGATGCGCTGCGCACTGAACCATCATTGGTGACTTGCATAGTCGGGGCATTGTTATTCTTAAATGATAATTGCCCCTCAAATAACTGCTCGCTAACAACAATATTAGCTTGCTCAGCTATTTTAACTTTGGTCGCTATCAAATTATTAAACTGGTTTATTAATAATTCATTTGATTGCTTTAATACCTCATGCTCTTCAAATACAAGCTGTTTCTCTTCTGATTTGAGCATTAAAGCAGCCGCACAAATACCTGCAACTAAACAAATGCCAGAGATCAACAGTGATAACTTGACACTGAGTGAGTTTATTCCAAATCGAGATGGAGGGCGTCGATACACAAAAGGCCAACCTTATTTATAATTATTATTTTTACGAGTAGTAGAAATATACCAGATCTCAAATCAGAATTATAAATTATTTGTAAAGTTTTTAAAAAACAATATGTTTTGTATATATATCAGGTAAAAAACCTATTTAATATAAGTGCTTGTTGACATTAGAGGTTACTCTTCATACATTAAGGGCATGAATATAAAATACTCACTTACTTTCTTATCTTTTTTTAGCTTCTTTATATAGAAGAGGCTTCCCTGTTTGTGAGATAAAATCAATCGAATAGTAAAGCCTCCCAACTGGGAGGCTTTTTTGTTTACGCTGTTAAATACAGTGACATTTTTGGAATGAGGAAAACCAAATGAGCAATGATGTTTTAGACACGCTTAGGCACGATATAAATGAAATCGATTCTGACCTACTTGTGTTATTAGCGAAGCGACGCCGTATTAGCCATGGTGTTGTTGAATATAAGATAGCGAATAATAAACCAATTCGTGATGAAGCACGTGAATTAGCATTACTCGAAAAATTAATCGGCTATGGTAAATCTCTTGGTTTAGATGCCTACTATGTAAATAATGTTTTTCAAACCATATTAGAAGACTCAGTATTACATCAACAAGCTATGCTGCAAAAAAACCTCAACCCTGATGCGCTAAGTGAAACCCATCGGGTAACCTATTTAGGCGGACAAGGATCTTACAGTCAACTTGCGTGTCATAAGTACTTTAGTCGCCGACCAGGCAAATTAATTGAAATTGGCTGTAGTTCTTTTGATGAGATCACCGGTAAAGTAGAAAATGGCCAAGCCGACTTTGGCTTGTTACCGATTGAAAATACTAGCTCAGGCAGTATTAATGAAGTGTTTGATTTACTCCAGCACGCGCAAGTCTCTATTGTCGGCGAAGTCACTCACAGCGTAGAGCATTGTTTATTAGCCGCCCCAGACACAGAACTTAACCAATTAACCAAAGTGTTTGCTCACCCGCAACCGTTTGCTCAATGTAGCCGTTTTTTACAAGGGCTTGGCGATTTGCAACATGAAACCTGCGATTCAACATCGAGTGCATTAAAATCAGCACTTGAAACACCTAACAGTGCGGCTATTGGCTCTGCACAAGCAGGTAAAAATGTAGGGCTTGAAGTCATTAAGGCCAATCTTGCTAATCAAAAAGAAAACCATAGTCGCTTCATTGTGGTTGCACGTAAACCGCTACATGTATCTAAACAAATCCCCACTAAAACCAGTTTAATTATGGCAACTAAGCAGCAAGCAGGCTCACTCGCCGATGCACTGATGATTTTTAAACAGCATAATATAAATCTAGTAAAATTAGAGTCTCGTCCTGTACCAGGAAATCCATGGGAAGAAGTATTCTATGTGGATTTAGAAGCGAACCTTGCTGATAGCCAAGTGAAACATGCGTTAGAAGAGCTTAAAGAGCATACCCAGTACGTACGCGTATTAGGCTGTTATCAAAGCGAATCACTGCAAGCAGTGAGCGTACAAAGCTAGTCTAAAGCAACATTAAAAAAGGGCCTGCGGGCCCTTTTTTAGTTTTAATTAATCTGTCACGTTTAATCGAGTACTTTGGCGTCGTTCGCTTTATTTAATAAACTGCGACTTTGTGTCAAAAAGTGCGCTGTGGAGTCAGAAAAGTAGGCTTTTGCATCAGCAAAGGCATCGATTAAGGCTGGCTTATCCCCTGCTTTTAACTTTTTAAGCGTCTCTGAGAACAAACACTGATACTGCGCTAATAAGCTTTCTACATTATCAAATTGCGCCAGCATAATATCAGTATACAACTCTGGCGATTGCGCAAAGAGACGACCGACCATCATCAGCTCTAACTGATAAATAGGTGATGAGCAACTACGCAGCTCTGCCAGTGTATGTCCTTGTTTTGCTAAAAACTGACCGTACACAAAGGTGGTTAAATGGCGCATAACCTGAATGATTTGCATCGCTTCATCGTGTTTTTTAGCATCAAGTTCTACTAACTGACAGCCCCAAATTTGTAGCTGCTTTAATAAACCTTGTGCCATTTCAGGATTACGCCCTTCACATACCACCACGGTTTGTTTCACCCAATGAGAAATATCAGGACCAAACATGGGGTGTAAGCCAACAACAGCGCCATTGTGAACTTTTTTGAGCACATTTAACGGCGCTTGTTTAACCGATGTAATATCAACCAGCAAACAATCATCATCGAGTTTAGGTAACGCGTTAACAACCGTTTCGAGGGCATTAATTGGCACACTGATCATCACCAGTTTTGCGCCTTTTAAAATCTCTGCTGCCTGTGATTGCTGGGCTTTATCTAAAACTTTAACTTCGTAACCCGAGCGCTGAAATTGTTTTGCAAATAGCTGCCCCATTGCCCCTTCACCACCAACAATGACAATCGGAGATAGTTGTGAGTCGGCACAAGCTAATTTGGCCTGTTGATTTTGATAAGCTTCACGCATCATGCGCCTGAGAATGTCTTCGACTAAATCAGGGTTTACACCTTGATTAATTGCCTCTTGGCGTCGTGCAGCTAATAAATCAGCTTCTCTATCGGGTGCATGTAGTGGCGCGCCAGTTTGTTGTTTTATTGCGCCAATTTGTTGAGTAATACCATTGCGCTTTGCAAGTAAGGCAACCAGTTGCGCATCGCATTCATCTATACCTTTTCTTAGCTGCGCTAAATCACTTATCTCTGCCACGTTCTCATTCCATCCAAAAAAAGCAAAATCGTAAATAAATACTTACAAAAAAGTAAACTAATCAATACGATAAATACTAACAGGATACGTTAGGGGTTAAAAGGCTAATTAGTGAAAAGATCAGTATGAGTCACTCAACTGCGACCAAGGTAGGATAATTAAATGAATAGAACACAGCTTGCGTAAAGTGAATTAAAAAGCATATAAAAATGTAAGCCTATGCCGAGTTTAAACAATGAAAATTAAAGTGGCTTAATAGCCACTTTAATTAGCATTTTTTATCTAATATTCCAATGCCATAGTCGCAAGCGACATAACACTTTCAAATGATTCTGCACCGGCGATAAATAGGCCATTATGGCAAAACATAGCATCATCTATACCGGTCACTGCTTGAAATTCACTATCAGATAATCCAGCCCACGGTGCAGGTAATGGCTTTCGGTCTTCAAACGAGCCTAGCTCTGCAGGTACCGTTTGCACTATCCACTTACCAGAATGCGATGGATACACTACATATAGCGCCTCTTCTGATAAGCTATGTACGGTTTTTTTCCACGGCGTATAACGCTCTAGTACGATTAATCGTGGATCGTCTGCCTGTTTAATTGCTTGAGCAACAATCTTTTTAGCATTTAAACCACCCTGCGCTGAGGCAACAAAACGAAGCAGCAAAGTGTATGCAAATTCCACCGCTTGATCAAAAGCAGCATCAAAATTACTTTCCTCTTCCCATGTTGGGTTAAACATAGAAATTGTTTGGCTTAAACTAATGCCTGTAGCAACACCTTCAACATGACCACAATCAATGGCATCAATAGTTGATACAAGCCCTGCATCAACTGCATTCGCCACATCTTGATTATCATCACATATTGCTAAGCCATATTTTTTCCACACCAAGCCAAATGACGAAAAAGGAATCCCATTTTCGCGAGCACCGGCACCGCCGCGCTGATGATGATCAAACCGGTCAGTTTCTGGGTCATATTGGCCGCCAACATCAATAACCACATCAGCGTCATTAATAATCGCATTATCGCGTGTGCGGATAAGGGTAAAAGAAGGGAAAATAATTTTAAGCGCAGCGATACTAAAAACATCATCTGCATGAAAATTGCCGTTGTGCGTAACTATCGTTTTATCATTCATTTTTGTACATCATTTTTTGCAAGAAGTGAGAAGATATTGTGCTTTGAAGTGAACCACACTTTAACGCATGCTAGTTAAGGTGTGTATTGGTTTTTAAATGTAGCGATATAAAAATTGCAATAGCATTAAAACCAAAACGGGTTGCAACCCAAAGGTTGCAACCCGTTTTTTTGCGTTGATAAACAGCGCGTATTAGTTAAGTTTTTCTCTAATACGTGCAGATTTACCAGAACGCTCACGTAGATAGTAAAGCTTAGCACGACGAACCGCACCGCGACGCTTAACTGTTACGCTATCAATAAGAGGGCTGTGCGTTTGGAATACACGCTCAACACCTTCACCGTTCGAGATTTTACGAACTGTGAATGCTGAGTGAAGACCACGATTACGCTTAGCGATTACAACACCTTCAAAGGCCTGTAGACGCTCTTTAGCACCTTCTTTTACTTTTACCTGTACAACTACTGTATCACCAGCGCCGAATGCAGGTACGTCTGTTTTAAGCTGCTCATCTTCAAGCGCTTTAATAATATTTTGGTTTACTTTTGCCATTATGTTTCTCACTTTCCTAGGTGTAACTGTCTTCTAGCCACAAGCTTTTTGGTACTCTTGCTGAAATTTCGCGAGTAATACCGCTTGCTCCTCAGTCAGAGCTAGGTTATGCAACAAGTCAGGACGGCGAAGCCAAGTTCTACCTAATGACTGCATAAGCCGCCATTTTGCTATCTCTTGGTGGTTTCCGCTGAGTAATACAGCAGGCACCTGTTTGTCGTCCAATGTTTCTGGCCGTGTATAGTGAGGACAATCTAGCAAGCCATCCGAAAATGAATCTTGCTCTGCTGACTGGTTGTGTCCTAACACCCCTGGCACTAATCGCGCAACTGCGTCAATTAATGCCATGGCAGGTAGTTCACCCCCACTCAAAATAAAATCACCAATTGACCATTCTTCGTCAACGTACGACTCTATTATTCTCTCGTCTATACCTTCATAGCGACCGGCAATTAAAATCAGTTTTTCAGAGTTTGCGAGTTCGCTAGCCCCTTGCTGATCTAATTTGCGCCCTTGTGGCGACATATAAATTACTTTTGCACCATCACCTGCAGCCTGTTTGGCTTCAAGAATGGCTTGTTTTAATGGTTCAACCATCATTAACATGCCTGGCCCGCCCCCGTAAGGACGATCATCTACGGTTCTATGCTTATCAGTTGCATAGTCACGTGGATTCCAGCAGTTAAAATCGATTAAGCCATTTTTAACAGCACGACCGGTTACACCTTGCGTTGTAATTGCATCAAACATATCCGGGAAAAGGCTGATAACCCCTACCCACAACGAACTTGTTTGACTCATTAAAAGCTTGGATCCCAATCTACAGTAATTTCTTTCGCATCATATTTAACTTCTTGAATAACTGAATCAGTTAAAAAAGGAATTAAACGTTCTGCTTGGCCAAATGCATCTTTACTGTTTGCTTTCACAACCAGTACATCATTTGAGCCTGTCTCCATAAGGTCATCAACAATGCCTAAGTTATAACCTTTATCAGTTACAACCGACATGCCGATGAGATCTCGCCAATAGAATTCACCTTGCGGTAATTCTGGTAGCTGCGCTGAATCAACAGAAATTTCTACATTGGTATAAGCCATTGCTTGGTCTCTGTCATTTACTTGCGCAAACTTAGCGATAAAGCCTTTGTTGTGGCGACGCCAGTCGACCACTTCTAAGGATTGCCATTTACCTTGCTGCCCTATCAACCACGGGCTGAAATCGAAGATCCCTTGGGGATCATCAGTAAATGAATGCACCTTAAGCCAGCCCTTTATACCATATGGGGCGCCGAGCTTTCCTACGACAATTATTGATGAGGTGTTCTCTTGACTCATGGTTACACTTACGCCTATTAAGCCGCTTTACGAGCGTCTTTAACTAATTTAGCTACACGATCTGAAAGACCTGCGCCTTGACCTAACCAGTGTTCAACACGTGGTAAATCTAAACGAAGTTTTTCTTCTTGACCTGAAGCAATTGGGTTAAAGAAACCTACTTTCTCGATGAAGCGACCGTCACGCGAGAAACGGCTATCCGCAACCACAATTTGATAGAAAGGGCGTTTTTTAGCGCCACCACGTTGCAAACGAATAGTTACCATACCGTCCTCTAAATAGATTGACTGTTTTCATTAATAAGATTTACTCCCCAGTATGGGGAGCCGGTGAATTGTACGAGTTTTTAGCAACAATGCAAGTAAGAAGTGATGCAAAAAGCCAGTTTAGTAGATTAAACCGTGATCCAAGATGAAAAAGTATATGAATAAGCTATTCTGTGCATAGTTTATTCAACAATAAAGAGGCATTTTGCCTCTTTATTGATTACTTTTTATCTCGTATTGGAGGTATTAAAGGTTAAATTATTAAAATTTTGGACCACCGCCACCCATCATGCCAGGTGGTAACATCCCTTTCATGCCACGCATCATTTTTTGCATGCCACCTTTACCTTTCATCTTCTTCATCATTTTTTGCATTTGCGTAAATTGCTTAAGCAGTTTATTGATCTCTTGTACTTGAGTACCAGAGCCCGCAGCAATACGCTTTTTACGCGAACCTTTGATGATTTCTGGGCGTGCACGCTCTTTTTTGGTCATAGAGCTAATAATCGCTTCCATTTGAATAAAGGTTTTATCACCCATTTGCCCTTTAACCGCATCTGGGATGTTTTGCATGCCAGGCAGTTTATCGAGCATCGACATCATGCCACCCATGTTTTTCATTTGCTTTAGTTGATCAGCAAAGTCATCCAGCGTAAAGCCATCACCTTTAAATACTTTTTGTGCTACTTTTGCCGCTTGTTCTTTGTCTACTTTCATCTCGACTTCTTCGATTAATGAAAGTACATCACCCATGCCTAAAATACGTGAAGCAATTCGGTCTGGGTGGAAAGGCTCAAGGGCATCAGTGCGCTCACCCACACCCATAAACTTAATTGGCTTACCAGTAATATGACGAATAGATAAAGCAGCACCACCTCGGGCATCACCATCTGTTTTAGTCAGTATCACACCGGTCAGCGGTAAAGCTTCGTCAAATGCTTTTGCTGTATTTGCCGCATCTTGACCTGTCATTGCATCAACAACGAATAGCGTTTCGATTGGATTAATTGCATGATGCAAGGCTTTAATTTCATCCATCATGTCGCTATCAACATGCAAACGACCCGCAGTATCGACTAATACAACATCAATAAATTTCTTTTTCGCATGAGAAATGGCGGCAGTTGCAATATCAACTGGTTTTTGCGAAATATCACTTGGGAAAAATTCTACATCAACTTCTGTTGCTAAGGTTTCTAATTGCTTAATTGCTGCTGGACGATACACATCGGCACTTACCACTAGCACAGACTTCTTCTTGCGCTCTTTTAAAAACTTAGCCAGCTTACCCACACTGGTGGTTTTACCCGCACCTTGAAGACCAGCCATCATCACTACCGCCGGTGGCTGTGCGTTAAGGCTTAGCTCTTCGTTGGCTTCACCCATGGCTTTTTCAAGTTCTTCACGAACAATTTTTATAAATACTTGGCCAGGGCTCAAGCTTTTGGTGACTTCAACACCAACCGCACGCTCTTTAACTTGCTTTACAAACTCGCGAACAACAGGCAACGCCACATCGGCTTCTAAAAATGCCATTCGCACTTCACGAAGTGTATCTTTAATGTTGTCTTCAGTTAAGCGACCACGGCCACTAATATTTTTTAGGGTTTTACCTAATCGTTCTTGGAGGTTCTCAAACATGTAACGGTTCCGAAAAGACGTTTATATCAACTCTATTAATAAGGTCGATGCTATTAAAATTCAATTGAAAATAGTATACCGTAAATGGTGGCATACAATACAGTGCTGAAGTGCTGCTTATTGAGTTTCTTTTTACAGGGTCTATGCATTTGCGTTGCTATAAAATACAATGACCAGATAACGAACACGAATTATTTGACTTCAATTAAGTGGCCAAAGCAAAATGCTGATTATTAGTTTAACTATTATTGCCAGTTTATTTTATGTGTTAGCAACGTCTCACGTGCTTTCGCGATTGTTTCATCGTCAGGGACCAAGCCAAAAAATTACTATAATACTGAGCACTGTCGCTATTTTGGCGCATATGCTGCTTTTAGTAAACTCGGTGTTTAGAGCCGATGGCCAAGATTTAAGTATTGTTAATGTTGCATTACTGACTTGTTGGGTAATAGTGCTTTGTGTCACCACCGTCTCTTTGAAGTTCCCTGCGACACTGCTATTACCTGTTGTATACGGCTTTGCTGCCCTGTTAACTATTGCTAGCCTGTTTATTCCTCATCACGTTTTACTTCATAGCATTAATGTAGAGCTTGCGTTAGTTGCGCATATTTCACTGTCGTTATTAGCCTACTGTATCTTAATTATTGCCACCCTTTACGGCGTACAATTTTACTTTATTGATAAACGTCTGAAACGTAAAGATTTAGCAATAGTACATAGCCATTTACCGCCACTAATGGTGGTAGAGCGTCAACTTTATCAACTATTAAATTTAGGCACAGTATTATTAAGCGTGGCGCTGATTACAGGGTTTGTATTTCTTGATGGCATGTTTGCCAAAGAGTTTATTCATAAAACAATCTTATCTTTAGTTGCTTGGGCTATTTTTGCTACGATTGCCGTTGGCCATGTAAAACGAGGTTGGCGAGGGAAAATGGTGGTAGTGAGTATTATGATTGCCGCATTTACACTCACACTCGCTTATTTTGGCAGCCGTTTTATACAAGAAGTGGTTCTAAATAAGTTTTAACTTGACTCTGAAAGCTCACTCTAGCTTAATACGCATTGGTTTATAAAAAAAGGATCCATCGTTGGACGACATATCGACAAGTACGCTGTTTATCATTTTAGGTTTATTGGTACTTTTTTCTGCTTACTTCTCCGGGTCAGAAACCGGAATCATGTCAATCAACCGTATTCGTTTACGACACCTCGCTAAAGAGAATCATCGTGCTGCGAAACGCGTTAGTAAATTACTCAGTCGACCTGACAGGTTGATAGGTCTTATCCTTATTGGTAATAACCTTGTCAATATTGCGGCTGCCCAAGTTGCCACCATTATTGGTATTCGTTTGTATGGTGATTTAGGTATTGCTATAGCAACAGGTGCATTAACACTTGTGGTGCTGATTTTCGCTGAAGTAACGCCAAAAACACTGGCCGCCCTCTATCCTGAGCGAGTCGCTTTTCCAAGTTCGGTGATACTCAAAGGGTTACTAAAAATTCTCTTCCCATTTGTTGTCGTTGTTAACTGGATGACCAATGGTATATTGCGCTTATTTGGTATTAGCGCTGCACAAATAGATGAGCACAGCATGAGTAAAGAAGAATTAAAAACCGTGCTAAATGAATCGGGGGCGCTGATCCCCGCTCGTCACCAAAGTATGTTGACCTCTATTTTAGATTTAGAGCAAGTTACCGTTGAAGATATTATGATCCCTCGCAATGAAATTGTGGCGATTGATATTAATGACGATTGGAAAATAATCAGTAAACAACTTACTCACGCTCAACATACTCGGGTGCTTTTATACCGCGACAATATTGATGATGCTGTTGGCTTTATTCACTCTCGTGATGCGCTTCGCCTTTTAACTAAAGAGCAGTTTGATAAGCCTTCGCTATTGCGTGCGGTACGTGAAATTTACTTTATCCCTGAGGGCACCTCGCTGAACACTCAGCTACTAAAATTTCAGTTATCAAAAGAACGTATTGGTATTGTTGTTGATGAATATGGCGACATTCAGGGCTTAGTCACTCTTGAAGATATTCTTGAAGAAGTTGTGGGTGATTTTACTACCACTCAAACTCGGACACCGAGTGAAGAAGTAACCACACAAAACGATGGCTCTTACATTGTCGACGGCGGTGCTAACGTTCGCGACTTAAATAAAGAAATGGGCTGGGAATTCCCATTAGACGGCCCTAAAACATTGAGTGGCTTGATTGTTGAGTACTTAGAAGATATCCCCGATGCTAATTTAAGTATTCGTATTGCAGGCTATCCGGTTGAAGTACTTGAGGTAAAAGAAAACATGATTAAACAAGTTAAAATTCAACCAAACAAACGTAAAAAATAAACCAATAAAAAAGGAGCCTGCTGGCTCCTTTTTAATCTAATCTAAAAGAACAATCGCTCTAACCAACCTTTATCTAAATCATCTTCGCAGCGTCTTAGCTGTGCGCCATAACGGCTTGCCCGATGTTTTACTTTATTGGCAACGCTCATTAGCCATTTTTTCTTACGATAGGTGCCTCGTTTATAACCGCCCCATCCCTCATGATAATTTAAATACTGTGCGTAGGCGTCCCACTTAGACACACCATTAACTTTATGGGTTTTATAAACAAACCACGCCATAAAATCAATCGCATCTTCAAATTCGTCTCTGTCGGCGCCACTGTTACCTGTTTCACGAATATAATCAGACCAAGTAGGCGTTTTAGCTTGAGAATAGCCATAGGCATCGCTTGCACGACCAGTAGGGATTATCCATAAGAAGTATTCCATAGGCGGTGCTGCATCGTGGCGAAAAGAACTTTCTTGATACATCATGCTCATTAACACATGTTTTGGGGAGCCCCACTTTTCCTGCGCGTCTTTGGCATCAAAATACCAGTCAGATTTCTCTTCGAAAATTTTACAAATATCTTCTGGTTGCTTTGGGGGAGCTGTTGCACACCCAGCTATAGTGAGCAGCAAAGATAAGGTAATAATATTTTTTTTCATTTTTTAAGATCTCACTGAACTTTTTAAAAAAGTGTGGGTCTGAATCTATGAATGCAGCAGTACAGCATTGTTTCATCCCTAAAGAATATTTACGCAGCTACTATGAGCTGCGTTTTTTTTTGCCTGCTACTTACTTGGGTCTGTTGACCTTTCAAGGTTGCATTTGCAGCAGTTTGTTTGGTATTTAGGCAAGGCAAAGCCTATGTGGTGTGGTTATTCCCCATAAATAGGCGATAACGCAGCATCAATGCCAAACAGGTGCTGCCCTTCGGGTTTTGCCTAGGAGCGATTTACTCTTTGTTGCTCGGTTTTTACTTATTCTTACATGGATGTAAGCCAGTAGAATAACGCAGGAGCAGTTATCGAGCCCACTAGGTTACAAACCTCGCGCCGCGATTAAACCGCTCCTAGTTTGAACAAATTGTAATCCGCAAAGGTCAACAGACCCTGAAATACGTATCTAAAAATGCGGTAAATGATTGTTTATCAGCTTGTTCAATCGCCTTTTGAGCTTGGTACGACTCTGCAGCTTGTTGCTCTAGCCACGATTTTGAAAATTCAGTATAACTTGCTGTTTCATGGCTTTGTTTGTACTTCTGAGCAAGTGACAGTGCAAAGTGGCCATTATCTAGCCCTGACGCTTTTAACTGCTCAACATAACGACCAGAATACGTTAATGCCGGATCATGAATCCAGGTCGCCATGCGCTTGATGGTGTTTGAGTAGTAGTCAACATCGTAAGCAGTATCCATCCACTGAGCAACGTCACTGAGCTGGCTAAATATTTCATCACCCCAAGATTCTAGGCTGCGCTGCTCATTATTAAAATTAAGCATCAAGCCTTGTTCTCGACCTTGGTTAACCACCGTATCAAGATTTTCAGTGCTACGAGTTTGCTCTTGCCAATCCATAGGCGCTGAATCTTTTAATAAACAATAAGTTAAAAACACATCTAAAAAGTGTATTTGCTCTAAATCAATGCCAACTTCACTAAACGGGTTAACATCCAATGCACGAATTTCAATATATTCTATACCCGCTCTTAGCAATGCATCGGTGGGCGTTTCACCATTTTTTGCATTACGTTTAGGACGAATTGGCGAGTAAAACTCGTTCTCTATTTGCAAAATGTTTTTATTTAATTGCTTTGGCGTAGCACTGGTGTAATCGTCAATACTGCCGTAAATATCTGAAGGCGTATTTATGGCTTTTTTTAGTCCTGCAACATATTCATCTAATGAGTTATACATTACCCGTAACGACGATTGTGCGCTATTGGTATAGCCTAAGTTGCCTAAACGCAATGCGGTACCCACTTCCAAATATAAAGTGCCTTTACCGAGTTTTTTAAACGGTAAGTCGCTTTTACGCCCTTGTAAAAAAGAGCTACATAATGCCGGTGATGCGCCAAACATGTAGCTAATTAACCACAGTTCGCGTTTAAAGTTACGAATTAACGCCAAATAACTATCCGATATAAAATCTTCAAGTTTCGCATTACTTTGCTTTAATGAGTGCAGTGACTGCCATAGCGTTTGTGGAAAAGAAATATTGAAATGCACGCCAGCAATCGCTTGCATCATACTGCCGTAACGATTCTTCAAGCCTTCGCGATATAGGGTTTTCATTTTACCGACATTAGAGTCGCCAAATTGTGCCAATACAATATCGTCTTGATGATTTATAAAGCACGGCATACTAATTGGCCACAATAATTCATCGCCCATATGTTCTAGGGTGAACTTTTGTAAATCTTTTAGCTGCTGTAAGGTTTGCGTTGATGACTCACTAACCGGTGTAATGAACTCAAGTAAAGACTCAGAAAAATCAGTGGTAATATGCCCATTGGTGAGCGCACAGCCCACACCTTGAGGATGAGCCTGTTTTGAAATGGAACCATCGTGATTAATTCTTAATGATTCTCTCTCAATACCGCGCATAATGCCTTTAATAGCCTGTTGATTATCTGCATTAGATAGCGCGTTGAGCGTGTTCTTTAAATTATAAGTTGTCAAAAAAAAGTTTCCTCGAGCCAAGTGGCTTAATCATGAGGTTATGGGGTCTTTTTACCTTTACTCAAGATTAAACAATGAAAAAACTATATGAATTTATTAGATATAGTTTTTGCTGGATTTTAAACACGCTTTGTTTCACGCTAGAAAAGACAATCTTGCCATTGCCACCACGAATATACAATTTCTTTTACATATTATTTGCCATACCCCCCCGCTGACAACATGGCGTTTTAAAACACTTTGATAAGATAGAGTTAAACCCTAAAAATTTGTCATAACTGAAAAATTCAATTACGCTTAATATTGATAAAGATCATATAAATATCAAAAAAAATGTCTTATTCCTGCTATTTTACACATATCACTAACGTATATTAGTTTTAGTAATTACAATAGCCGCCATAATAAAGAATGATAAAGAGTCACTATGCGTCGTAATCAAAGCTTAATAGATGAAGAAGTTAACTTCGAAGAACACCAAGAGTTGGTTTCAACCACTGACTTACGCGGTGTTATTACTTATGCCAATCATGAGTTTTGTAGTATCGCAGGCTACGAGATGGATGAACTGATAAATAAAAATCACAATATCGTTCGCCACCCTGATATGCCAAAAGCTGCATTTAAAGAAATGTGGGACACTTTAAAACAAGGCCATTCGTGGCGTGGCGCGGTAAAAAACTTATGTAAGGACGGCCGCTATTATTGGGTTGATGCATTTGTAACGCCTATTTTTGAGCATGGCCAACTTATTGGTTATCAGTCTGTACGAATAAAACTAGAGCAACGCGCAAAACGCAGAGCGCAAAAGCTCTATGCCAAAATTAACGCTAATAAATCATTATTTAGCTGGCGCGAACGCACATCATTAAGACAAGGTTTGAGCATTGCGGGTATTTTAATTTGGTTAGCCAGTGTCGCAATGTGGGGCTCTCTTTTGCTTGCCGCGATTAACTTATTAGTATGTATTGCTATTTTAGTTTTAAATTATGATGAGCTGGTAATCACACCTGCAACCCTCAAACAACAAAAAAGCCAAGCAGACTCTGTATCTCGTTATGTGTTTAGTGGCTCGCACCCACATAGTATTAGTGAGTATAGAGAGCAGATGCTCAGTGCTAAATTAAGAACGGTACTAGGGCGGGTAAAAGATTCAACCTTGAGTTTTAATTCGATTGCCCAAGGGTTAGATCAGCAATCGACGTTGACCGAGCAAGGTATTTCTTCTCAAGGCACTCAGCTAGAACAAATTGCTTCAGCCATGTCACAAATGAGTACCACGATTGGTGAAATCTCTACCAATACCAATAACACGGCTGATAAAGTGGGCATTACTTATCAAAGCTGCTCTGATATCAAGAATCATATTGCAGATAACAGTAAAATGGTGTCTGACTTAGCTGTACAAGTTGAGCAAGCGGCCGCCACAGCAACGGGGCTTGCCTCTGAAGCGGATAAAATTGGCCAAGTCATGAGTGAAATAGAAGGGATTGCTGAACAAACTAACTTATTGGCACTCAATGCGGCTATTGAAGCGGCACGCGCCGGTGAGCATGGGCGTGGTTTTGCCGTTGTTGCCGATGAAGTAAGAGCGCTGTCGTCACGAACTCAAAACGCCACAGCACAAATTCATAGCTCAATTAAAGAAATTCAAGATACCTTGTTTAGCTGGTCTAAAATCATGCAGAGCACAAAACAACAAGCCGATGACTGTGTTAATACAACAGGACAAACACAACAAGAGCTTGATAGTATTTTTATTCAAATTAGTGAAATTTCACAGCTCGCCACGGATATTTCAGCCGCAGCAGAACAGCAGCAGGTTGTAAGTAAAGACATTGGTAGTAATGTTGAAAAGATTAAAGGCTTAGGGGATGACAATTTACAATTGAGTTTTAGCGTAGCACGCGGTGCGGCTGAACTAGTTGAAGGCTCAAGAAAAGTGAATGACTTATTACTGACTTTTAAAGTTTAACCAACTCCTTTAAATAAAAACAAAAAAGCCGCTGAAAACAGCGGCTTTTTGCTGTGCTCAAATTATCGACTCGTAAACACTAAGCCGTCTTCGTTAGCATCAATGACAATGATACAACCTGGTTGAAAGTCATTATTAAGCAGTTTTTGTGCTAATGGATTTTCAATGGTTTGCTGTATTGCCCGTTTAAGCGGACGAGCGCCATAGACAGGATCAAAGCCACTGGCAGCAATTCGCTCAAGAGCAGCATCTGTCAACTCAAGTAAATACCCCATCTCTGTTAATCGTTGACGTAATTTACTTAATTGAATATCTGCAATTTCTTTAATATGACTATGTGAAAGTGAGTGAAATACCACAGTTTCATCAATTCGGTTAATAAACTCGGGTCTAAATTCATTATGTAAAACACCCATGACTTTTGCTTTAAGCTCGTCATAGTCATTACTTCCCGCTTGCTCTTGAATGATATCTGAGCCCAAGTTGGAGGTCATAATGATAACCGTATTTTTAAAATCAACCGTACGCCCTTGGCCATCCGTTAAACGCCCGTCATCAAGGACTTGTAATAAAATATTAAACACATCTGGATGCGCTTTTTCTATTTCATCAAGCAAAATAACCGAATAGGGTTTACGACGAACAGCTTCGGTTAAATAACCACCTTCTTCGTAACCTACGTACCCTGGAGGCGCACCGACTAAACGTGCGACTGAGTGTTTTTCCATAAACTCAGACATATCTATACGCACCATGGCACTTTCGGTATCAAACATATAGCCTGCTAGTGCCTTGGTAAGTTCTGTTTTACCAACCCCTGTAGGCCCTAAAAATAAGAACGAGCCAATTGGACGATTGGGATCAGCAAGCCCTGCACGCGAACGACGAATGGCATTAGCCACCGCAACGACGGCCTCATCTTGACCAATGACTTTGTTATGTAACTGCTCTTCCATTTGTAATAGTTTTTCACGTTCACCTTGGAGCATACGCGCCACTGGGATCCCGGTCCAACGTGATAAAATTTCTGCAATTTCATCTTCGCCTACCTGATTTTTAAGCAAGCTCATTTCTTGCATTTCTGCTTGTGATGCTAAATCGAGTTTGCGCTCAAGCTCAGGTATACGTCCATATTGCAGTTCAGACATACGCTGCAAGTCACTTGCTCTGCGAGCCACTTCTAAATCAAGTCGTGCCTGCTCTAGTTCAGCTTTAATAACCTGCGTGCCTTGTAAAGACGCTTTTTCTGCATTCCATACTTCATCTAGTTCACGGTATTGCCCTTCAAGCTCAGTGATCAGCTCGACCATTTCTGTACGGCGCTTTTGACTTGCTTCATCTTTCTCTTTGGCCAGTGCGTTATCTTCAATTTTTAATTGGATAATGCGGCGCTCTAATTTATCTAAAGCTTCTGGCTTTGAATCAATTTGCAAGCGAATAGAAGAGCCCGCTTCGTCAATTAAATCGATTGCTTTATCGGGTAATTGGCGATCACTAATATAACGATGCGATAACTGCGCTGCGGCAACGATTGCAGGGTCGGTGATCTCCACTGAATGGTGTAATTCGTAACGCTCTTTCAAGCCACGCAGAATAGCAATGGTGTCTTCTACTGAAGGCTCTTCTATTAATACCTTTTGGAAACGGCGCTCAAGCGCAGCATCTTTTTCAATGTACTTACGGTATTCATCTAAAGTGGTTGCGCCTACGCAATGGAGTTCACCGCGTGCTAAGGCAGGTTTTAACATGTTACCCGCATCCATAGCGCCATCACTTTTACCAGCACCAACAATGGTATGAATTTCATCAATAAATAAAATAACTTGGCCTTCTTCTTTAGCCAACTCATTAAGTACTGATTTTAAACGCTCTTCAAATTCACCTCGGTATTTTGCACCAGCAACTAATGCGCCTAAATCAAGTGATAATACGCGCTTGTTTTTTAAGCCCTCAGGCACTTCACCATTAATAATACGCTGTGCAAGCCCTTCAGCTATGGCTGTTTTACCCACCCCTGGCTCACCAATTAACACAGGGTTATTTTTGGTACGGCGTTGTAATACTTGAATAGTGCGGCGAATTTCATCATCACGACCGATTACAGGGTCAAGCTTACCTTGCTCTGCACGCTCAGTTAAATCGATGGTGTACTTTTCAAGTGCTTGGCGTGTTTCTTCCGCATTAGGATCGTCAACTTTTTGGCCACCACGAATCGCCTCAATTGCCGTTTCAACCTTACTCGCAGTAATGTTAAGTGCTTTAAAAACACTGCCAAGCGGACCTTTATCTTCACACGCAACTAATACAAACAACTCACTTGAAATGTATTTATCTTTACGTTTTTGGGCGTATTTATCACATAGGTTTATCAGTGAAACCATGTTATTTGACAACTGTACATCGCCACCAACACCTTCCACTTTAAATAACTTTTCTATCTCTTGTGATAATTTAGTGTTGAGTTCATCAACGCTGATGCTCATTTGTGCAAATAGTGCACGTACACTTGAGCCACTTTGTTTTAACAAAGCGTACATTAGATGCACAGGTTCAATAAATTGATGATCGCGACCTAGCGCTAATGATTGCGCATCTGAAAGCGCAGACTGAAATTTACTTGTAAATCTATCTAAACGCATGGGGGTTTACCTATAAAAAAACGAATTACTTAATAGATGGGTATGTTAGCGGGTTTGTTCAAGGTATTGTGGGAAAAATAATCACCTAATGATTATTTACTTGCGCCAGATCAAACTTGCCATACGACCGGTTTGGCCATCGCGCCGATAAGAAAAAAACAAGTTAGCTTGAGAAACCGTGCAATGCTCACCCCCGCTAATGTTTATAACGCCCTGTTGATTAAGTAAAATAGTTGCTATTAGATAGATATCAGCTAAATACTTTTCATTATTTTGAGCTTTGAACGCGCTGTGCATTAGGGGGTTATTTGCTGTAAATAACTCGACTACCTCTTGACCGACTTGAAATTGATTAGCCCCTATTGCAGGACCTAACCAAGCATGTATATTCGCCGAGGCATTTTTAAAACATGCCAGCGTATTGTTGATCACCCCTTGCTCTAACCCTCGCCAACCAGCATGAATTGCGGCCACTTCTTGCCCGTCACTCGATGAGAGTAAAATAGGTAAACAATCAGCGGTCATTATGGCTAAAGGTTGATTGCATAATTGCGTATATAACGCATCGCCTGTGAGTATTTGATTGGGGTCAAATCGCTCATCCACTGTAATTACATCAGCGCTATGAACCTGATTTAACCAAATTGCCGGTTTAGGCAAATGAGCATTTACACGTGCTCTGTTATTTAATACATCTTGGCTGTTATCACCTACATGCAACCCTAAATTCAAACTATCGAATGGAGGCTGAGATACGCCCCCTTCACGTGTAGTACTCAATGTATCTACACCATGAAGAGATTGCCATGTAGCTGATAAGCCAAACATTGTTAACTCGCTATATCAGGGTTTGCTTTTGTGTCTTCGCGCAATGCTTGAGTCATTTGGACCATATCATCAGGGATAGGCGCTTGCCAGGTCATTATTTCACCGGTGATTGGATGCGCAATACTTAATTTAACGGCATGAAGCGCTTGGCGTTTAAAGCTACGCAGTAACTCAAATAACTCAGGCGTTGCCCCTTTTGGTGGACGAGGACGACCGCCATAAGATTGATCGCCAATTAATGGATGGTTTAAGTATGCCATATGCACACGAATTTGGTGTGTACGCCCTGTTTCAAGACGTAAACGCAAACGTGTATGGGCGCGGAATTTTTCGGCAACACGGTAATGCGTAATAGCTGGTTTACCCATTTCATGTACTGCCATATGCGTACGCTGCGTTGCATGACGACCAATTGGTTTTTCAACCATACCACCGGCTGTCATAGTGCCATTACATAACGCTTCATATTCACGTGTGAAGTTTTCGCGCTTTTGCAGTGCTTTAACTAAATGTGTTTGTGCCTGAATCGTTTTAGCAACAACCATTAAACCTGTTGTATCTTTGTCTAAACGATGCACAATACCTGCTCGTGGCACATTAATAATTTCTGGGTAGTAGTGTAATAAAGCATTTAACACCGTACCGTCAGGGTTACCTGCGCCAGGATGAACCACTAATCCCATTGGTTTGTTGATCACTAAAATATCATCGTCTTCATAAACGATGTTTAATTTGATATCTTGTGCTTCGTATTCACGAGGTGCTTCTATTGTTGTTTCAACAGCTACAACTTCACCACCGAGTAGTTTTTCACGCGGGGTGTTGAAAATTTCACCATCAACGGTGATTTTATCATCTAAAATCCACGTTTTTATCCGTGATCGTGAATAATCAGGGAACAATTGTGCTAATACTTGGTCTAGACGTTTACCACCTAAGTCTGTTGGGACCTCGGCTTGGAGAGATATTTGCTCTGACATTAGTAACTTTACCCAATTTACCAGTGCAAGCTTTGCTTGACTGGGTTAGAATCGCTTTTAATAAAAGCATAACATAATACGCATAGTTTACTCGGTTTTACCCACTTGGCCTAGCCGAAGACATCGAAGGTAACAAATAAAATGATAAATAAAATAGGGAAACGTGCATTCGCCATTGTTTTTTCAGTTTCAGTGCTTAGTTTAGGAGCCTGCTCGTCTGCACCTGACCAAGAAGATATTCAACGCGTACCCAACAGATCGGCACAAGCACTATACGAAGATGCAAAACAAACGCTTGATTCTGGTTTATACGCTCGTGCAATTGAATTATTAACGGCAATTGATTCTCGCTACCCGTTTGGTCCGTTTTCAAAACAAGTCCAAATGGATTTAGTGTATGCACATTACCAATCAGGTAATACAGAGCAAGCGCTTGCTACAATCGACCGTTTTATTCGCTTAAACCCAAACCACAAAGATTTAGATTACATGTACTACATGCGTGGCTTGGTTAATATTAAGGCGGATAAAAATGCTTTCCAAGAATACTTTGGCGTAGACAGAGCCGACAGAGATGCTAAACGCACCCGTGTTGCTTATACCGACTTATCAACTTTAGTTAAACGTTTTCCAGAAAGTGATTATGCGCCAGAAGCAAAACGTCGTTTAGTTTGGTTATTAAACCGCATGGCACGTTATGAGCTAAAAGTGGCAACTTACTATTACGAACGTGAAGCCTATTTAGCAGCCGCAAATCGCGGTAAATATGTGGTAGAGCACTACTCACAAAGTAGTTATCTTGATGCGGCACTCGCCATGATGGAAAAAAGTTACGAGAAGCTTGGCTTGACTGAACTAAGTCAGCATGCAGAGCAAACGCGTAAATTTAATAGCAGAAATAAATAACACGAAAAAGGCGCTAGTTATAAAATTAGCGCCTTTTTTTACGAGGTTTATTCGACTATATAGCCTCTTCATCCTCTTCTGCAGTACGAATTCGAACCACACGTTCTACGTCAGTGACAAATATTTTACCATCACCGATTTTGCCAGTTTGTGCTGTTTTAACAATAACATCAATAGCACGTTCTACGTCTTCATCGCCTAGCACAATATCTAATTTTACTTTAGGTAAAAAATCAACCATGTACTCAGCACCACGGTATAGCTCTGTGTGGCCTTTTTGACGCCCAAACCCTTTTACTTCACTTACTGTCATACCCGTAATGCCTACATCAGATAATGCTTCACGCACATCATCGAGCTTAAACGGTTTAATGATTGCTTCTATTTTTTTCATAGTAATTACTTTTGAAAGCTTCAGTTGCCTCGATTTTAGACAATCATGAGGTTCATAGCAAACAAAGAGATTGAATAGCACCGGTGAAAAATAATCATGGTATGATTATTTTAATAAAAATAACTATACTAAAACATCACCGAGTTAATGAGATTTATATGAAAACTAAGCACCGTGGATTTACCCTATTAGAGTTAATGGTCACCGTGGCCATTGTTGGCATTATAGCCACTATTGCGTTGTGGAACAGTAGCGATATGCTGGAAGAAAACCGAGGTGAAAATTTTTTATTAGAACTTAAACGTAATATTAGTTTTGCACGTTCACAAGCGGCTAGTACCGATGAGATCGTAATTGTGTGCGCTGCTCCAGGTACAAAAGTAAAAAGTGATGATAAAACCCTAACTTGCTCAAGTAAATGGGATGTTGATCAAATAATTATTACCTTTATAGATGCTAATAATAATGGCCAATATAATAATGAAACAGATAGCTTGATCAGAGTCATGGAGGAAATTAGTCCTAATGATCGCGTTTCATTTACAGATACCCGTATACGATTTAATACCAGCGGACGTATAACTACAAATCCTGGGAACTTCATATTTTGTCCTAACGGCGACAACAAAAACCAAAAAGCGTTAACATTAACGCAATCAGGCACCGCTTTTTATTTAGGGGATACCACAGAGAGCTGTGGTTAAAAGCCATTTCTTACTTTGCCGTTTTTTTGATTGTTTACTAAACTAATATAATGGACTGTTCAATGAAAGGCTTCAGGGATGAAGTTAATTATAAGTGTTCACAAAAATGGTGGCGTTACATTATTAGAATTACTAGTAACCATTTCAGTTATAGCGATACTAAGCCAATTCTCTTTATGGTTTTTTCCTGATTTCTTGGCGCTCAATCGCGCAGATAACCAGATTAATCTATTACACAGAAACATTAATTATGCACGTCTTTATGCAATAGAAAATAATAGCTACGTCACTCTATGTGCCTTGAAAAATAATGAGTGTTTAGAAGATGATTGGGACAATCAGGTGTCACTTTTTATTGATAACGACAAGTCAACCTCTTTGGATGATGACGAGCGCCTTATTAGTACCTTTGAACATACCCATCCCTCTGATAGCTTAGAGTATCCTCGGGATGCCATCACTTTTAGACCCGACGGCTCTTTAAACGGCTTTCAAAACGGTACTTTTATCTATTGCCCAAATAACGAAAAAGCAAGCCTTGAGGGGCTTGCTCTGTCAATAAGTCAAACTGGGCGAATACGAATAAAATCTACCAACAAATGCCAAAAATAACTAATGTTATCTACCCCAGCAATAGTTGATGTCGGTATTGCCTTTACTACCCGTTGCTCCTTTTAAGCCAACGTCATTAATGGTTAATGACGTGCAATCAGCATCCCCTTTCACAGCACCAGCAATGGGTTTCGCAGTGATTGTAAACTCATTGCTATTAACCACATTAATTGTTAGCTCAAAATGACCGTTTTCAGTTTTACTTTGAATACCTAAGTCGCTAAACGAAGTTGAATATGCTCGGTTATCCACAAAGTATTGCTCTTGCTTGTTTGCGGCATCTAAAAGTGCAGAAGCGGCTTCTGCGCGTGATGCCCTTTTTATATATTCACTGTAATTAGGCACTGCAATGGCGGCAATGATGCCAACAATCGCAACGGTGATCATTAACTCAATTAATGTAAATCCTTGTTGTGTCTTATTCATATACAGCCCTTAATTGTTGATCTCATCGTTTTCTTCACGCTTATAAATATATGTTTGCTGCGTTTTAAAACCAAAGCCAATGGGTTGTTTATCATTCACTAGCTTAATTTTACCATCTACCACTTTTAAGCCAGGTCCTGTAATTTCTATTGGCTTAAGTGGATTTTCAGCTTGTTCCCCTTTGATCCCTGGGCCAATTAGAAAAAACTGGCTCTCTTCGATAACATCTTCCTCTGGATTATCATCACATTTTCCATCATTGTTAGAATCAGCACAGGAATTAGTCGCACCAAAATAAAGCTGTGGTGTATCTGGCACATCATAACTGGTTGCAAATTTTAGTTGTTCATACACTTTAGTACCGTAATGCAAATGAAAAGCATAAAGTGCGCCGCCACCGCCGCTTAAAGAACATTGATTCTCTACAACTTCATCAGATGCTGGCGTGAAAGAGGTAAAATAAGCAACCCCACCAACAACGGTAGCTGCAGCTAATGACTTTTCACCTTTCGCTAGCTCATAACGCCACCCTTTCTTTTTCGCCAGTTCAGCTTCAACAAGGGTGAAACCATCTAAGTCATCTAAAGTATTACCAAAGGGGTCACTATTCATCACCATTAAATCTGCAGGCACAATTGGCGCAGGAGCATTAGTTTTAAATGAACGCGTCAGAGTATTCTCATCACGGATCATAAACAATTGATCTTGCTCGTTTGTATTCGTTGGTTTTGAACGGTTACCGCTGCCAATAACAACTGCATCATAAGGAGTATCTAAACGAGTAATGACTTTATTACCATTAACCGTGGTCTCTGTTACTTTACTAAACAAAGTACGCGCAACCAATGGTTTATAAAAGAATCGTCTATCTTGAGTATCTTGATTACTACCTAGCTCTGCAAGTTTGAAATGGCTAAACTCACTGCTATCTTCTCCAGGCATATCAATTCGCCAAATATTACCACCGGTATCTGAGGCATAAATTCTATCAATGTAGCCATCATAATCTGAATCAAGCGTAGTTAAATCAGCAGCAATACTGTGTTTACCTTTAAAGCCATTACTGTCTGGGGTTAACGCCCAAACTAAGCTGCCTGTTTTTGCCTCAACAATATAAATACCACGCCCTTTTGAGTCCTCTGCTCTTATTGCCGCATCTTTATTTGTATCGTAACCCGCGCCAAACACAAGCAAAGGCTTATTACCAAAAGCTTTAATATAAGCTATTTGTGGCTTTGACCACGTTTGTGCCAATTCAGTAAAGTCGCCTTTACCCCCTTCAATGGGTTTGCTCCAAAGACGTTTTGGCTGATTAGGATTTGTAATATCTAAACCATAGTAGTTTTTACCACCACGGCGCATTCCTGCAAAAGCCCATACCTCGTCTCCTTTGCTAGCATCTATAATACCGTCATTCAAACCTTCACTATTTAAGCTTTTATTACTAAAGTAGACACTGATAGGGCCATCCATACCATATACTTTACTATCTGCTTGTTTATTTCTAAGTGGTTTAATAATGTCAAACAGTGCTGAAGGTATAAATGCCCAACTTTCACTTACAGTTTCACCGGCATCTTTAAACATATGTAAGAAGCCAGCATTTGTCCCTATGAGGATGCGAATATCATCATTACCATAATCAATTGCAATTGGTTTTGAATGCAAAGGATCACCAAATATATCAGTGCGTTGGTCTTGTGATGAGCCATCTTTGTCCTCATCATCAACATCTACCCCTCTTGCCCAATTAACATCTTGAGTGGATAAGGTCAGCGGGTTATTAACAATGCCACTGAGAATGTCACTAACAGCCGAAGTATCAAAACTAACAATCGAGCCTTGATTCTCCGTAAATAAATTACGAGCAAGTGGATCTATGGTGCTTAAATAATGGTTTACCCCCCCCTGCGCAACCGCGTTACCATCAGCGGGTTGGCCCGCAGGTAACCAAAATGTTTTTGCCTCTTTTGAAATTAAACCGTCACTATTAAGGGCTTGTTTGTTGGTTGCATCGACTATTTGGCTGCCCGATACCTTTAACTTTTTCAGGTTACCACGCCAGCGCGCCCCGGTTTCTGGATAAAACATAGCAAAATAAATAGCATCACGACTTCGAGTTTGATCTACATTGTTACTCGCCACTGACGGCGATGAAAAACTGTCATTTACTTCACGAATACGAGAAATCGTATTTTTAAGTGCATCAGATAGTTGCGCAGCTGTATTCGCATGTAAGTATTGCCCACCACCGTAATCTGCAGTCTCAGTAAGTAAGTTTTTACCTGAGTCACTCATACCCGTACCAAAACCGATAGGAAATACACGTCCTATATCAAGTACGTTCTTAGTTTTACTATACAAGTCAACTTTTACATCATCTGTACCGTGAATAATTTTTGCTAGCGCCGCCAAATAGCTGTTACTAACAGCAGGCGGATTACCAGAGAAATAACTATTATGAAGGTTGTATATATCATTATTTCTATTTGAATCGTTGGTTGGATCGCCGTCTGTCATTAAAATAATATTAATACTGTTATCACACCTAAGTGGCTCGCCAGTAACAGGCGCAAAGGGTGATTTATATATCCCTGATGACTCTGCTGTAAAATCTCGTTCATTAGTATTTCCCCCGTAATATACGTTTTGTCCCGTGATATACAGGTAGGCTTCCCAGAGTGTTTCTGTTAATGGAGTTGAACCACTTGCAGGTAACTCTTCTACTTTATTTAGTAAAAATGACTTTTCAGCCCCTACTCTGGCTAAAACATACCCACCATTACTACCATTAAAGCGCATTAAACCAAATTCAATATCATCGTTATCGTTCACTAATTGGGTGATAGCATTTTGCGCAACTCTTAAGCGGCTATCACTACATGTGGGTTCATAATTGTAGTAACTAGTTCTTTTATAACATTGCTCATTTCGTTTATAACTGTCTTTACTTTCAAAGCAATCAACCTCGTAATAACTATTACCGCTTCTTTTATAACAGGCATCACCATCATTTACATCCCATGCCATACTTCCCGATGTATCAAAAATCATGATTACGCGAGGCTTTTCATTGGTTTGTACATTATGATTAACATACAGCTCTATATCTTCAGCGCCTGCTGACATGCTAAGCATTATTCCTATTAAAGAAATGAGTGCTTTATTTAGTATCAGTTTCATTTTAAATCCCCTTGCTTAGGCTAGCCATCTCTTGGGCTACGCCTGTCACAATTGTTAGTTGGTGCTTACTTTTAGAGCCATACTCAATAGTTGTTGAAACTTGTACCATGTTGCATGAGATCCCAGCTGTAAAACTAAAACGACGAGGACATTCTAAATCAAGCACGCCTTTATTTAAGTTAATCATTCTACTTTGCATATCATTATGTTCGGCTATAACCATGCCTTTTTCATTGCCAGACGCCATGGTAGTTACTTCCTCTGGCGTTAAGAAAAATTGATTTGTTGCACCATTGCTCGCTTCATCGGCAATCATGCGCTGCACTTCGCCGATAAGTTCATTTTCGGCAACTTCTCGCTCTTGTGCTGAATTAGTAATTTTAATATCTATACTACTGCTACTCATTAACGTCACTGCAATACCTGTAACGGCTATGACCATTATTAGTGCAGTGATAAGCACCACACCTTGCTGTTTATTTTTCATCGGGATTAAATACGCCATAAATTTGCTCCCACGTTATTTAAACGGATAGTTGTTGTGAATACAGTACGTCTAAAGTTATCTGAAAAAGTAAGGGTGCGTTTATTAGCATCTTCCCCTAATACATAGGTTTGGTTTTTGAGTGTAATACCTGGGTCCGGTTGCAGTGCTCTAATCAATAAAAAAACTTGTACCGTTAAAATACCTTTGCGGTTTTCCCAGTCTGTGGCTGTCATGTTATTAATGCTTTTATAGGTATCCACGCGACTGTCGGTGGTGGTATCTAAACCAAACACAAAACGCATATTCTCCACGCCTTCCATTATAGTTTCTGTATTCATAGAACCAGCTACTAAACGTTTTCGCATGAGTGCGGGTACAGTAATACTTTTATTATTGACTGTATAAGTTTGCTCAGCAATATAATAACTATGATGGCTGTAAGGCCAAACACTGGCATTAACATTTAAACTATCAGGGTCGATAACACCTCGAACAAAGCGTGCATTTTCTTGCTCAGCAATAAAGTAATTCTCATCACTTTGCGTTTCATTAACACCTGCGGCATCAACTTCTAGTTGGTGACCTTGTAAAAACTTAACCTGTAAAATATCAGTACCCGCTAAAGGGTTATTAACACAATTAAGTTCACTTGAACTTGCCGCTGTTTTTGCATAAAGGGTTTTAAAATTACTGCTGCTGGTTAAATCAGGAAAGCTGCCATTGTTGAGACCTTCAAAGCAATCACCCGTAGGATTTGTTAATGATGATGTATTTATTGCAGTAAACGAATCATCATAAAATGTTCCCCAAAAGCCTACTTGTTCTATATCGCGTTGCATGATATTAATGGCTAATCGACCAGACTCTTGCAGCTCACCTATTGTCATCGTATCGCGGGTCGTCACTTTCATACCAATATAGGTAAACATTACGCCACCCAAAATTAATCCCCCTATAAATAAAGAGATCATCATTTCAATGAGTGTAAAACCGGCTTGCTTCATCTTAGCTCCTAACGTAAATATAGCTAGTAAGTACAACTAAACGGCGCCTTTTATCTGCTACACCACAGCTAATTTTGCCTGTTGCCTCACTCGCCTTAAATTCTTGACGACCCTGCCAAGAAACAATGACCTCAATATTAAACGCCTTACCGCCAGAGCCTGCTACCGACTCTGGATTAATACATACGGTGGCACCATCAAGTGATCCCGTATTTTCGCGGGCACGAATAGCACGCTTCCACTGCTCTATATCTAAACTCGCAATTTGTGCATTACTGCATGAACTTGTAAAACAGGTTGTAGAGGAATTAATACTTGTCTCGCTGGTAAACTCAAGGTCGTATAATGTAGCTAGTTGCGATGTATCGTTAGCCCGAATACGTTGGATAATATCATTACCAAGCGCAACAGCAGCAGCACGTTGCATTGAATCAAAGCTTGCTTGCTTTGCTTTTGCTTGCAGGGCTACAGCCCCCAATAAACCAAAGCTAAGAATAATAAACGCAATCAGGACCTCAATAAGGGTAAAACCTTTTTGCAATTTAAACGTGCTCAAAGACATAGTAAAACCAAATAATAATTATCTGATACTAAGTGTATGCAATAAAAAAATAGATTCAACTAGGACCACGACCAACGGTTAATTATGTTGATAAGCGGTTAATAGGTCGGTGTGCTAAAGTACGCTTTTTACGCTTTTGAGCGCTCGACGACTAACAGCTAAAAAAGGTGAACACCCTTTGAGTTCAATAACATGTTGATGGTTTTTAAGTGTATGGAGTGCCAAAATTTTATTTTTATTCACTAAGGTATTTCGATGAATTCGCAATAAGTGACGAGGATATTGCATTTCAAGTTGCTTTAAACTGTCTTCAATTAGAGCCTCCCCACCATCGAACACAACTTTGGTATACTTTTCCTGTGCATAAAAATAAAAAACATTTTCTATTTTTATACTTCTTACGGTGCCTGCTAATTGATAGGTTATTTTTTCTGTTTGTTGTTGTTGCAGGTGTACTCTGTTTAAACGTCCTAGCTGTTGTAATGCATGTTGCAAACTTTTTTCTGATATAGGTTTTACCAAATATCCGGCTGCATTTAACTGCATCGCATCAAGTGCATGCTCAGGATGAGCGGTTATAAAAATAATCGCCGGAGGTACCGCTAGATCATTGAGTTGATTGGCCACTTCGATGCCATTTAAGCCTGGCATATCAATATCTAAAAACACTAAATCAGGCTGCTGCTTTTTCATTTGTGTTAAAGCGTCATTGCCATTACTAGCCTCTCCTTGCACATGAATGGATGTATGGTTCTCAGCGAGTAAACGCTTCAATCGTGCCCTTGCTAAGGGTTCATCATCTACAATCAATACATTCATAACGTATTCTCTGCTTGTTTTGGGATGACTACTTTGACTCTAAATTGATTATCTTTGTTGGTTATTGTCAGTTGCGCCCGACCTTTATAATAAATACTTAAACGAGAACGAATATTATCAAGAGCCATACCGTTATGCTCTCTAGTATTTTCAGTTTCAGTAGGTACAGGATTAGTTACAATTAAGGTTAAATAATGTGTTGTCACATGCAGTTCAATACTTATAGTAGCACCACTTTGGCTTGGCTCAATGCCATGACATACTGCGTTCTCTACCAAAGGTTGTAATGTTAGATATGGAATATATAGCGCAGGGAGATGTTCTGGTAATAACCACTCAACCTTTAAGCGCTCTGCAAAGCGCCATGATTCAAGCGCAATATACTGTTTAGTTAATGTTATTTCATCACTGAGTAATACACTTTGACCTGAACGCATTGCAGCTTGAGACAGCGCTGCTAGTGCTAAAATTGCATGCTCTGCAGCCTCAACGTCATGATGCGTTAATTCTGCCGCCGTATTCAAGCTATTATATAAAAAGTGGGGTCGGATCCGTGCCTGCAAAGCATCAAGTTCTGCACGAGAAAGTGCTTTGGTTTGCTGCTCTTTTTCAAAATGAATAAGCAAAAATTGTACAAACAGTAAGGTAAGCAAAAATACAATAATGCAATTACGCAGCACAAAAAACGTCAGTTGTTTTTCGTTTTCAATATCAAAAGCAATATGAGAAAACACCAGACTAAATACAGCAGTACTGAGACTATATGAAGCAATAAAAAAACTGATCTGAATAAACTGAGTCTGTTTTGCGAGTAATCGACGACAAAGATATAAAAAAGAGGTACTGACCAGCACAGTTACATGGAGAAACAAACTGATCGCCCCCAAATGCAGCCATATGTCATCGCCAGCATTAGGAGCAAAAGCTAATATAATAGCCACAACCTGTGTTACTACGAGGGATGCAAGCACACCACGCTCATTAAAAAGGGCCGAAAAAAGTAACGCATCTGGTGACAGTTGCTTACCCATTCGACCCTCCTTTTATGATTTATCTCTAAATTAACGCAGCTCTACTGGTACAGCAAAAACAATGTTTTCTTCTTCACCAGGGTTTTCTGTTACTTGGTTACCACCGAGCTCTTTTAAGCGGGTAATCACTTGCTGCACTAGCACTTCAGGTGCTGACGCGCCTGCGGTAACCCCCACACTATTGATACCATCAAACCATGACGCTTCAACATTGCTGGCATCGTCAATTAAGTACGCACGCGTGCCCATTTTATCAGCTAGTTCTCGTAAACGATTGGAGTTAGAGCTATTTTTAGCGCCTACAACCAATAGCACATCGACTTTGTCTGCTAAGTCACGTACTGCATCTTGACGGTTTTGAGTTGCATAACAAATATCATCTTTACGCGGACCATCAATAGCAGGAAACTTGCTGCGTAAGGCATCAATCACATCCGCAGTATCATCTACCGATAAGGTTGTTTGGCTGCAATAAAAAAGGTTATCTGCATTCTTAACATCAAGCTTTAGCACGTCATCAACGGTTTCAACTAGGTAAATGCCACCTTGTTGATTGTCGTATTGACCCATAGTGCCCTCAACCTCGGGGTGTCCATGGTGACCAATTAAAATGCATTCAATGCCTTTTCTGCTGGCACGGGTAACTTCCATATGCACTTTAGTCACTAACGGGCAGGTTGCATCAAATACTTTAAGCTCACGGCGTTTTGCTTCACTGCGTACAGCCTGTGATACACCATGTGCACTGAATATAACAATACTGTCATCCGGTACCTGATCAAGCTCTTCAACAAACACAGCGCCGCGATTTTTTAAGCCATCAACCACATAACGATTGTGTACCACTTCATGGCGCACATAGATTGGTTTTTCAAAAATATCTAAAGCGCGCTCAACAATGCTAATTGCGCGGTCAACACCGGCGCAAAAGCCTCGTGGATTAGCTAATAATATTTCCATTAACCTTGCACCTCAATAATATCAACTTCAAACGTTAAACGCTGGCCCGCTAATGGGTGATTAAAATCGATAGTAACTGACTCGCCTTGCACTTCACGCACCAAACCCGGAAGCTCGGTGCCATCAGGTTGAGTAAACGCAATAATAGCACCTACTTTAGCCGGCGTTTCTACACCAAACTTACTACGATCTACATAATAAATATTATCTGGGTTTGGTTGACCAAAGGCATCTTCCGGCTCAAGTTCAAATGTTTTGCTCTCACCGGCCGTTAGGCCAAGTAAACATTTTTCAAAATTAGCGGTTAAGCTGCCATCACCCATAGTGAGCTTAGCAGGCTTGTTATGCACTTTCGTTGAGTCAGCGGCAGAGCCATCTTCTAGTTTAATAGAAAAATGAAAAATAACGTCTGAGTTTTCACCAATTACAGCTTGGCTCATGCTTTATGCTCCTTTGGATTTTCGCCGGTAAAGGCGTCAAATAGTAATAATGCAGCACCAATACAAATAGCGCAGTCTGCAATATTAAATACGGGAAAATGTGAGTCTTCGTAAAACACATGTAAAAAATCAATAACGTAACCATAAGCAATGCGGTCGTACAAGTTACCAATAGCACCGGCTAAAACTAACGAGTAAGCACCACATAATACTTTATTAGACGCTGGAAGACGTTTTAACCACCACACCAACAAACAACTAATCGCGATTGCTATTGCACTTAAAAACCAACGCTGCCAGCCACCCGCTTCGCTTAAAAAGCTATAGGCTGCACCGTAGTTATGTACATAAGTGATGCTAAAAACAGGCAGTAAATTAATTGACTCACCATACGCCATGGTGTTTACAACCAGTGTTTTACTGGCAAAGTCTATTACAAGCAGTAATAGACTCAACCAAAGCCACACTAAACCACTTTTTTGGGTTAGTTTGCTCACTAAAAACAACTCCTAAGCGAATTGACGCTTTTCACCTTCACCGTCAACGTTACTTACACAACGACCACAAATTTCGGGATGAGCAGGCTCAACACCTACATCTTCACTGTAATGCCAACAACGCTCACACTTTTTAGCATCTGTTGCTGATACGCTAATGTATAAACCATCAATTTCAGTAGTTTGTGAATCTGCAGGTTGACTATCTACCTCGGTAACGTTAACCGCAGAGGTTAACAACACAAAACGTAGCTCATCGCCTAACGCCGCAAGTTTTGCTGCAAGCTCTTTGTTGGCAAACAGGTTTACGGTTGCTTGTAATGTTGCGCCAATCACTTCTTCTTTACGTGCAGCTTCTAACAGACGGTTCACTTCGTCACGCACATTTAAAATAGCTTGCCAGTCTTCATTACTAAACTTGGTCGTTGTTGGTGCTTGTAATCCCTCATACCATGTTGAAGTAAACACGTAGTCACTGCGCTCACCTGGAAGTGCTTCCCAAATTTCTTGCGCTGTAAAGCTCATGATTGGTGCCATCCAACGCGTCATTGCTTCAGCAATATGATAAAGCGCTGTTTGACAAGAACGACGTGCATGGCTGTCGCTTTTTGCCGTGTACTGACGGTCTTTTATAACGTCTAAGTAGAACGAACCAAGCTCACCGGTACAGAAGTTCATTAGCTTTTGCGTTACTAATAGCATTTGGTAGCTATCGTAAGCCGCTAAAATATCATCTTGTAACTGTGCTGCGCGCCCTACAATCCACTTATCAAGCTCAACCATATCATCAACAGCAACTTGATCCGTTTTTGGATCAAAACCACTTAGGTTAGCAAGTAAGTAACGGCTGGTGTTACGAATACGACGGTAACGATCTGCCGAACGTTTGAATATTTCATCGGATACAGTCATTTCTGCCGTGTAATCAGTTGATGCTACCCATAAACGTAAAATATCAGCGCCCAGTTTATTCATCACATTTTGTGGCGAAATAACATTGCCTAATGACTTAGACATTTTGCGGCCGTTTTCATCAACCGTAAAGCCATGCGTAAGCACTTGCTTGTATGGTGCATGACCATTAATTGCCACTGAAGTCATCATTGATGACATAAACCAACCACGGTGTTGATCAGAACCTTCAAGGTATAAATCTGCAGGACCAACTAAATCTTCACGCGCATCAACTACACAAGCATGAGTCACACCTGAGTCAAACCACACATCTAGCGTGTCTTGTACTTTCATGTACTGTTTAGCGTCTTCTTCACCTAGCAAAGTAGCAGGCTCTAGGTCATACCATGCTTGAATACCTGATTTTTCCACAAGTACTGCAGCTTGTTCAATCAGCTCTTGAGTATTTGGGTGTAATGCACCCGTGTCTTTATCAACAAACAATGCAATAGGTACACCCCACGTACGTTGACGCGAAATACACCAATCAGGGCGGCCTTCAACCATGTTGGCAATACGGCTTTCGCCCCATTCAGGTAACCATTGAGTATTTTTAATTTCAGCCAGTGAATCTTTGCGTAAGTTAGCCTGATCCATGCTAACAAACCATTGTGGTGTGGCACGGAAGATAATAGGCGTTTTATGGCGCCAACAATGTGGGTAGCTATGAGTTAATGCATGATGATGCATTAAGGCATTATTTTCTTTTAATACCTCAATTACACTCGCATTGGCTTTAAACACATGTTGACCGGCAAATAATTCAGTGTCAGGTAAGTACACTCCGTTTGCGCCAACTGGGTTAGCTACTTCAAGATTATACTCAAGGCCTGCCACGAAATCTTCTTGACCATGACCAGGTGCAGTATGTACAACACCCGTACCAGAATCTGTGGTTACGTGTTCAGCTACAATAACCGGTACGTTAAAGTCATAAAATGGGTGTGCAACGATTAAGTTTTCAAGTGCTGCACCTTTAACATAGCCAAGGATATGGAAGTGGTTAAAGCCAAAACGATCCATCGCATCTTTAACAAGCTCAGAACCTAAAATCAGACGCTGCTGAGCACCTTCATCGTCTACTTGTACTAGCGCGTATTCTAAATCAGCATGCACAGCAACCGCACGGTTAGCTGGCAAAGTCCACGGTGTCGTAGTCCAAATAACAGTCCCTACACTGCCAGTGCCTTGATGGCCATCAGCTAAGTTAAACGCATTTACTACTGCGTCTTGATCAGCAAAAGTAAAACGTACATCGATAGCTGGCGATTGTTTATCTTGGTATTCAACTTCTGCTTCTGCTAATGCAGAGCCACAATCTGTACACCAATGCACAGGTTTTGCGCCTTTATGTAGATGGCCATTTTTTATAATGCGACCTAGTACACGAATTGCATTGGCTTCAAAGTCAAAGTTCATGGTTAGGTAAGGCTTATCCCAATCACCAAAAACGCCTAAACGTTTAAAGTCTACTTTTTGACCTTCCACTTGCTTTTTAGCATAGGCACGACATTTTTCGCGAAATTCTGCAGCAGTTACCTTAACACCGGGTTTACCGACTTTTTTCTCAACCATTAACTCGATTGGTAAACCATGACAGTCCCAACCCGGTACGTATGGCGCATCGAAGTCTGATAAGGTTTTAGACTTAACAATAATATCTTTTAATATTTTATTTACTGAATGGCCTAAATGGATATCGCCGTTTGCATACGGAGGGCCGTCATGCAAAATGAAAGTTTTTTTACCTTTCTTTGCGCTGCGAATTTGACCATACAGGTCGTCTTCATACCATGCTTTAAGCATTTTTGGTTCACGTTGTGCCAAATTGCCACGCATTGGAAACATTGTTTCCGGTAAATTCAAAGTATGTTTGTAGTCGCTCATTAATCCTACTTTCCGTCTCTATCGGCTACCTAATTTAAACCAAAACACTGCTTAGCGGCGGCAACATCGGTTGCTATTTGTGCCGTCAGTTGTGTTAATGTCTCGAATTTTTTCTCGTTGCGGAGTTTTTCAATCAACTCCACATGCATAAATTGTCCATAAATATCTTGTGCAAAATCAAAAAGGTGTACTTCTAATAAGGCACGAGTTCCATTAAATGTGGGTTTGTTTCCAATGTTAGCTACCCCAAAAACGTGTTTCCCTGCGATCATTACTTGAACCGCAAATACGCCATTAACCGGACAAACTTGACGCTTTAGCGCAATATTTGCCGTTCTAAAACCTAGTTCTCGGCCTTTTTTCCAGCCGTGAATAACTCGCCCAGATATCGCATAATTATGCCCAAGCATGACTTTTGCACTAACCAAGTCACCCTCAGCAAGCGCTTCTCGTATTAAGGTACTGCTTACTCTAGCATTTAATTGCCTAAAGCTGGCAGTGCTTTTAACACTCATTCCCGCTTGAGTACCCATATTAGCCAATAGGCTAAAATTTCCTTGGCGCTGTTTACCAAATCTAAAATCATCGCCAACCGTTAATGCTTTAACGCCCAGCTTTTTAATTAAAATATCGCTCACAAACTGCTCTGCATGCATATTTGCAAACGCTTGATTAAAGCTAATACAAATAACGCGCTCAATCCCCAAGTTACTCAATAGACGAAGTTTATCACGCAGTCGAGTAAGCCTAGCCGGGGCATTGTTTTTTGCAAAAAACTCTTGTGGCTGAGGCTCAAATAACATTACAGTGCTGGGTAAATTATTTTCTTTGGCATCCGCTAACAGCCCTTTTAATACGGCAGCATGACCCAAATGAACACCATCAAAATTACCAATGGTTAGCACACAACCAAAGTGTTGTGGGCGTATATTGTGTATACCTCTAATTAACTCCATGCCACCTAATGCCTTTTTCAGCGAGCGATAAAATGCGACCTTGGGTCGCAGAGTGTCCGATTATAATCTTTTTTTTAATTTGATTCAGTAATTGCTACACTTTTTATCGTATTTAGTCTAACGCCCATCAAAAACAACATAAAAAAGTAACTAACAACCGCAATAATTAATAACACAACCAACAACATAACTTGTTCACTAAAGTGCCAGCTAGCCCAATCATAATGTCTACTGGTAAACCACACTAGTGCGCCCATCGTCACACTCGCCAGCAAACACTTCAAAGTGAAGTAGCCACTCATGCTGGAGAACTGGTAAACATTCTCTTTTTTAAGCTGTCGGTACAGTAAGTAGGCATTACAACTAGCCGACATAGAGGTTGCCAGGGCTAAGCCTAAATAGCCAATAAAGGGCGCCAGCATAATATTAAACACCATGTTAAGCACTAAAGTGACAATACCAATGCGCACCGGTGTTTTCGTATCTTGGCGAGAATAAAACCCAGGCGCCAACACTTTAATTAACATAAAACTGACTAATCCCACCGAGTAGGCAACCACCCCTAAGCTCACTGCCTTAACGTGATCAATGCCAGCCTCTTTAAACGCGCCGTGATCAAACAGCACGGTAATAATCAACGGGCTAATAATCATCAACCCTATCATGGCCGGGAGCCCTAAAAAAATCACAAATCGCACTCCCCAATCTAGGGTATGTTGAAAGTCGCTACTTTTTTTACTGCTGTGTAATTTTGATAGCGCAGGTAAAATAACCGTCGCAATACCAATACCAAATAAACCAAGTGGGAATTCAATCAGTCTATCTGAGTAATACAGCCAAGCGATAGAGCCTGTCATCAATAATGAAGCTATTACCGTATCGAGTAATAAGTTAATTTGACTAATTGATACACCAAATAACGCTGGGAGCATTAATTTACGCACTTTTTTAACATTTTCGTCTTGCCAACCCCATCGCGGGCGCGCCAACATTTTTGCTTTATATAAAAACGGCAGTTGAAATAATAGCTGTACCACGCCCCCTAAAAATACGCCTATTGCTAATGCATATGCACCAACAGAAAATTGGTCATGCAATAAAATGGCACAACCAATAATAGAAACATTAAGTAATACGGGAGTAAATGCGGCAACTGCAAAACGGTTGTACACATTCATTACTGCGCCACTAAGCGCCACTAAGCTTACAAAAAATAAATAAGGAAAGGTCAGCTTTAATAGTGAACTGGCAAGCTCAAACTTTTCTGCGTCAGGGCCACCTTGCCACCAATCAATAAACCAACCAGTACCAAATAAAGCGGCGATAACGGGGGATGCCACAACACCAAAAAGCGTAACGAGTAGTAAAATTGTGCCGAGTGTACCTGCCGCCTGCGCAACAAATATTCTGACTTTATCATCGCCTTGTTGTTCTTTGATTTCACTTAATACAGGTACAAACGCCTGTGCAAAAGCCCCTTCAGCAAATAAACGGCGTAAAAAATTAGGAATACGGTTTGCAAATAAAAACACATCGGCAGCAGCCCCTGCCCCCAACAAGTTAGCAACAACAGCATCACGCACTAGCCCTAAAATACGCGAGATCATTGTCATTGCACTTACAATCATCCCGGAACGAAACAAACCTTTTGACACTATAAATCCATATTAAAAATCAGCAATTAAGTTAATTATGCCATAGTCTTTTTTATAAATCGCTTTAAAGCACTAGGCTCGAACCCCTTGCTTTGTTACAATAGCGCCATTAACTGCTAAAGCGGCAAATTGATGTTCGTTATAAGGAGCAGTTTTTCTTGGATTGTTAAAATTAAATTGACATTCATGATAAAAACAGGCATATTCCACGGCCTTTAATTTAAGCTTTATTTAAGATTGTTAGGAGCAAACCTTGGCTAACATCAAGTCTGCAAAAAAACGCGCTATCACAAGCGAAAAAAACCGTCAGCACAACGCAAGCCGTCGTTCAATGATGCGTACTTACTTCAAAAAAGTAATCGTAGCTATTGAAGCTGGCGATAAAGAAGCTGCACAGCAAGCTTTTTCTGTTGCTACACCTATCCTAGACCGTTACGCAACTAAGGGTCTAATCCACAAAAACAAAGCTGCTCGTCATAAGAGCCGTTTAGCTGCTAAAATTAAAGCGCTATAATTTGTTTTTGCAAGATTAAAAAAACCGGCTTTTGCCGGTTTTTTTTTGCCCAAAATAAATACGCTTTTTAAACGTTATCGAGCTCTGGATAAAACTTTTTCAGCATCGCCGCAATTTTCTTCGGAGAAAATGGCTTAACCACAAATCCTTTTGCCCCTCTATCTATTGCATCCTTCACATTTTCAACGCCTGAATGCGCCGACACCATCACCACGTTTGTCTCTGGTGATAACTCATTTATCTGCGCAATAAGCTCTTTACCATCACCGTCAGGTAGCTCTATATCTAAAAATATAATGTTAAAGTTTGCTGCACGGCATTCACTTATGCACTGCGCGGCCGTAGACGCTTCTTTTACATTCTCTATCCCTAAATGCATCAATGTTTGACTTAGAAAGCTACGCACCGTGCTAACATCATCAACTATTAAAATAGATAGCTGCGTATTCATATATAATCCTTATAGGCTAAAAGCCGTGTCTGCGAAATTGGTGATTTGCTTAAAATACAAATATTTACTTTATTATAGAGAGCTAAGCCAAAAAGGCCAGATTTGCTTTATGTCGAAAAACACAAAAAAGAGTCGTCGCAAAAAAAATAAAGCGGCCTATGTTAAACCAATACCTAGTAACAAGCCTGCAAACCTTGGCTTACAATTAAACCCGCGCGCAGTAAGTGTAAAACGTGGCGCCAAACTAACCGCATTTTTTATTTTCACGATATTATTACTTATATTTGTTTTAGCGCCAAAGCCTAGTTTACTCACCTATAAAAAATCAGCCATGGTTAGCAAAAGTATTTATTGGCCAGGGCTATTTGCCAATAAACCAAAGCTACTGGATTCAACGCTGCACCCTAGACTAGATAAGCATCGCAGAACACTATACCTCTGTGTAGATCTTCAGCAACCACAAAGCTGCCAAAAATATCATGTTATTGCTGAAGAGGGATTATTTTCGGTATTAATGACCCACCTTTAGCATTAAAAAAACTAATCTGAAAATTTAAAATTACTTGGTTGAAAGCTGTGCAAAAGATCAACATAATGGCGCTCCTTTTTTCAACAACTGAACTATTGAAACGACCATGCTAAACGAGCTAGATTGGCTTTTAAATACATTACTACTTGCACTAGGTTTAGGTGCATTCTTTATCAACCAACTGACACTGCTTCGCGTTGCTGCGATTAGTGCGTGTGGTTTGTTATTCCTATCATTTAGCTTAGATCTTATGTCGTCGAGTATTATTTCAAATATGAGTTTAGTGTTGATCAACACATTTTACTTGTTCAAAGTTTATACGTTTGGGCAATTTAGCGTATCTCAGCATTAATTACTTCCCCTTAGAATATTTTATAGCCCAGTTTTTCTGGGCTTTTTTTTGCTGCAGCTTTAAAGATCTTGGGTCTTAGTTTGAACTAAGTTAAAATTTATCTCGTAATAGGGTCTGTTGACCTTTCAAGGTTAAATTTGCAGCAGTCTGTTTGGTATTTAGGCAAGGCAGAGCCTATGTGGTGTGGTTATTCCCCATAGATAGGTGATAACGCAGCATCAATGCCAAACAGGCGCTGCCCTTTGGGTTCTACCTAGGGGCGATTTACTCTTTGTTGCTCGGTTTTTACTTAGCCCACTAGGTTACAAACCTCGCGCCGCGATTAAACCGCCCCTAGCTTGAACAAATTTTAATCCGCAAAGGTCAACAGACCCTTGCCTAATTTGAGATAAGCCCATGCCATTGTCAGATTTCGATTTATTCTTAACTTCTATGGAAGATGTTACCCCCATAACGCATGACACTGTGACCTTACCACCTAAAAACCATAAAGCGGTCATCGCCCAGCAAGAAAAAAATAAAGCAGCACAATCAGATTTAGTCTCTGAACAGTTCAATCCGTTGGATGAACCACTTGAATTACTCGATCCACTTGCCATATTAAGCTTTAAAAAAGAGGGCGTACAAAGCGCGGTTTTTAAAAATGTAAGATTAGCGAAATATCAGCTTGATGCGACGCTTGATTTACATGGGCAACTTTTAAAAAATGCACACGCATCATTATTAGCCTTTGTTCAAGACTGCCATCAGCGAAATATAAGAATGGTACTCGTTCGCCATGGCATAGGTATTAAAAATAAAACCAAGCCAGGGATATTAAAAAGTTACGTAAATCAGTGGTTACAAACAATTCCATGCGTTTTAGCGTTTCATACTGCACTTAGGCAGCATGGAGGAAGTGGTGCGACGTATGTTTTATTGAAGAAAAGTGATGATAAAAAGCATCAAAACAGAGAAATACACAGCAAGCGTAGCTAAATCTTGCTGTGAAAATAAGGGTCAGATCAGCAGCGCTGCCGCATTGGCTTGATTAAACCAGGCAGATATTCCTAATATAATGATAGATACAACCACGATGCTAATTTTTGCGCCCCCTTGATTGGGTTTCATAATTCATCCTATTTTTTTATTATTGTTAGAACTGTTTTTAACAATAATAAAAATTACAAATGTTAACAAGCTGTTTCTGTTAAAAATTAAACAAATTTTAATCCTTGAAGGCCAACAACTGCCAATTAATAACCTTGCTGCTTATCAATGCAATTTATTAATGGCTGTTTCGCTTTTAAACGCAAAATGTTTTCTGCTATTTGTTCAATAACACTATCCAGATCTGACAACGCAGCACAGTGCGGTGTTAAAGTAATACCTGGATGCAACCAATAAGGGTGTTCGCTTGGCAGTGGTTCACTGGCAAACACATCAAGCGTTGCTGCGCGTATACGTGTATTGTTAAGTGCATCAAGTAAATCAGCTTCTACTATATGCCCACCTCTGGCCACATTAATCACCACAGCATGTTCAGGCAGTTGCTCAAGTAACTGTTTATTAATAATGCCTTGGGTACTGCTGGTAAGCGGTAATAAACATACTAAATAATCGGTTTGCGCAAGCATCTGTGTTAAGCCGTCATCACCATGATAGAGTGTCGCAATGTTTGATGTTTTAGGGCTTCGGCTCCAAGCATTTACGTTAAAACCGTTATTAACCAGCCTATGTGCACATGCTTGACCTAGTTCGCCAAACCCTAAAATGCTTACTTGATTATGTTTATGCGCTCTTTTAGGTTTCCATATACTTTGCTGTTGCTTTATTGCATATTCTTTTAATCGCAATTTTTGTGCTAATACATGGGTAAGTACGTATTCAGCCATATCGTTGGCTAACTGTTTATCAACAATACGCACGACCTCTACATCCGCAGGTAATAAACTTAAATCAATGCTATCAACGCCAGCGCCAAATGATGACACAGCCTTTAGGTTTGGTAACGTGGGCCACAGTGATGCAGGCGCATTCCACGCTAAAACGAACTCTACACTCTCTAAATTTTGGCAATCATCAAGTTCTTCAATTCGAATACTAGGCAATCGTGATTGCATTTTTGCTATTAATTTTGTGTTGTCCCGGCCTGTTATAGCCACCAAAACTGACATGATGATTCCTTAAAAAGTAACCCTGAATAATAGTACTGATATGGTTCAATTCAATAGTATGTAAACGGTTTTAAAAAGTCACACAACTGACCGCGTATTGTCATATCCGCACTCTAAGCTAAACATATTGGCTTTAGCCTAGTATAAAAAAGAGGTGCGTATGATCAGTGTAGATAAAGTAATTGCGACTAACTTACCACAGTTAACTAACTCATTTAAAATAAAAAAACTGGTAAAAAAGAGCCTTAGCTACTTATTACATGAACAAGAGTTTACAAACTTTGCAACAACTTATCCCCATCTTCAAGGAATAGAATTTGTCGAGCAAGTACTTGATGAACTTGATTTTGACACTCGATACAAAGCAAAACAAATAGAAAATATTCCCAGTGAAGGGAAAATTGTCATTATTGCTAATCATCCAATTGGATCCTTAGATGCGCTTGCATTAATTAATGTGTTATCGACGGTGCGTGCCGATTTAAAAGTCGTGGCTAACCGAATGCTAATGACCGTTGATGCAATGCATTCATTATTACTACCCGTTGATAATTTGTCGGGGCAAAGTAAAAAACAAGAGCTTAGTAATATCCACCAGCATTTAAAAAATGAAGGAGCATTACTTATTTTCCCTGCGGGTGAAGTTTCTCGACTTCGACCAACAGGGATCAAAGACTGTAAATGGAACAGCGGGTTTTTACGTATCGCTAAAAAAGCCAATAGCCCAATTTTACCCATACATATAAAAGCCAGAAACAGCCCGCTTTTTTACGGTGCCTCTATGCTATATAAACCGCTTGCCAGTTTATTACTAGTCAAAGAAATGTTTAAACAGCGCCAAAAATCGCTCGAATTTGAAATAGGCGCCTCCATTGCTCCTGAATCTTATTTAATACCCGATTTAAAAGACAAGGAAGTGGTCGAGCTTATACGAAAACAGCTGTACCGTTTAACCACTAAAAAAACACTGCCACTAAAAACTCATGCCCCTATTGCCTCACCAGAGTGTAAAAAAGAATTAAAAAAAGCCATCGAAAGCTGTGAACATTTAGGTAAAACCAGTGATGGCATGGTTATTTATTTATACCAATACCAAGGCAGCTCACCGTTATTTCGTGAACTGGGTCGCTTACGGGAAATTGCCTTTCGTGCAGTAGGTGAAGGCAGTGGCAATCGCCGTGATATAGACAAATACGACATGCATTATCAACACTTAGTCTTATGGGATGCACAATCACTCGAACTAGTTGGCGCTTACAGATTAGCCTGCGCGCAGGATGTAATTGAACAGCACTCTCAACGTGGGCTTTATACCGATAGCTTATTTAATTATACCCAAGAGATGACGCCATACTTCAAGCAAGGCATAGAATTAGGCCGTAGTTTTGTACAACCCAAATACTGGGGCAGAAAAAGCCTCGACTATTTATGGTATGGCATTGGTGCTTTTATTAATCGCTACCCTCAGTATCGTTACTTATTTGGTGCAGTGAGTGTGTCAAACGCACTGCCAGAGCAAGCAAAATCCTTACTGGTGCATTATTATCAGCACTATTATGGCTCTGAAAAGTCACTCGCAACGCCTAACAATGCATTTCGTCACACCCGTGAGCAACAGATTCAATGCACTAATTTGTTTATGGGTAACAACATCAAAGAAGACTTTGTAGAACTTAAACACATACTGGCTAATATGGGCACCCATGTACCCACACTATTTAAACAATACACCGAGCTATGTGAGCCAAATGGGGTAACGTTTTTAAGTTTTAGTATTGATCCGCAATTTAATAATTGTATTGATGGATTGGTATTGGTCGACCTTGAGAAAGTAAAACCGAGTAAAGCAAAACGCTATTTGGGAGCGCAAGACACCGCCTCAATAAACTAAGCTTTGCCGTTAAAATATTAACTTAAGCGCCTAAGCTTGGGCGCTTAAACTTAAATACTTAAACTTAGGCAATTTAATATTTATCTAATCTCCTCATTATTAGATTGGCTAAATATATGTACTAATAGTTGGGTGTATATTTTCTCTATTTGTAACAAGTCGCTAATGGGCACATGTTCATTTACTTGATGAATAGTCTGGTTTAAAACCCCGCACTCTATCACTTGCGTGTTTTTACTTGCAAAAAACCGCCCATCTGAAGTCCCGCCGCTGGTACTAAGTACTGGATAGCTTCCGGTCACGTTAAATATTGCCTGCTCTAGCTGGGCGAGTAAGCAGCGCTCTGCCCTATGGCTTGTATAATAAGGCTCACATGGACGCTCCCATTGCACCGTTAAATATTCGTTTAAATCATTCAGTGCAGTAAGTACCAGCTGTTTCACATCTGTACTTTTATACCCATGGCTGTAGCGAATATTAAACGTAATATCACATTGAGCAGGCACTAAATTATCAAGCACGTTATCAATATTAATACCGGTAACTTGCAAGCTTGTTTTTGAGCTTGGCTCATCTAAAAGCCAATCAATTTGGGTTAATCTATTCACTACTTCAGCGCTGATATGCGCAGCATTGATGGTATTTTCAGGATAGGCCACGTGTCCTGCTTTTCCTTGAATAGTTAAACGCGCTGACAGCGCGCCACGTCGGCCATTTTTTATGGTGTCGCCCACTTGCAAATGACTTGTAGGCTCACCAACAATACAGCCATCAAGTACAACACCTTGTTGCGCTAGGCGTTTCGCAATCAACACTGAGCCATGCTCTGCTTCACCTTCTTCATCAGAGGTGATTAACCAATACAAGGAGCCCTGCTTTTGCTGCGCACTATGTATTAGCGACTGCGTTGCACTGAGCATGGCTGCAATGCCTCCTTTCATATCAGCTGCACCACGCCCATAAATCGCATCATTAATTATTTTTCCATCAAACGGATCAGCTAACCAGCCACCTTGCGCAGCAGGGACCACATCAATATGACCAGAAAATGCCACCACAGGGCCTGCTCCAAAAGATATTTTAGCAATTAAATTAGTGACATTATGGGCACTAAACTGCTCAATGCTAAAACCTAAATCAGTTAGCTGATGTGCCAGCCACTCAATACCACCTGCCGAATTAGGCGTAATTGACTTAAATCGGATCAGCGTTTGTAAGTGACTGAGCGTTTTTAACTGTGGAATAGTTAAGTACGGCGCGGGTACTTTTTTGTTGATAGCTTTTGTCATAATAAACACACCTCGTTTTAGCAGTGTATTTATTACAACGACTTTTTATGACCGCATTATGAAAGTACAGGCTAACGTGTGCCCTCTTCTATTAATGTTTCTCGTGTCACCTGCACAATGTGTTTATCTTCTTTGGTTAATCTGGTTTTTTTCCATGCGCCACGCATAAACCAAGCGAACGCTATCAGTGCGATGGTTATGTTCGTAATTGCAAACGAATACCATATTCCCTGATCGCCAAGCAAAGTGTGATTAGAAAGAATATAAGCGGCAGGAAACTGCACCACGCATTGGGATAATAACGCGATAATCATGGCATTAAGCATATTCCCAGAGGCACGAAAAGCAGCAACAATACAAAGCTGAACACCAATTCCCCCCCAGCTTAAACACATCACTTGAACAAACTGCGCGCCTTTATTTATTACACTGTTATCTTCGGGAATAAAAAATGCTACCAGCGTATCAGCATACAAGTAAGCAATGCCCCCAACAAAAGAAAGGCCTATTAATCCCCACATACTGGCAAGCTTCGTTATTTGCTCAGCCCGTTTAATATTGCCGGCGCCCATATTTTGCCCCACCAAGGTTGATACCGCCATTGATAAACCCATGGCAGGGATCATCACCATTTGCAAAATATTAGAGCCCACGCCATAAGCCGCAATGGTAACGGTTCCAAAGCTTGCCACTAAAAATGACATGATGATCAAGCCAAAAGCACGTGTTGATAATTCAATAGAACCAGGCGCTCCTAAGAAAAAAGCCCGTTTCATATATTGCCAATCGGGATAGAAGCTTTTTAGCTGTAATTGAATGCCATGGCGACCGCGTAAAAATATAATAATTCCCGCCAGCGCCGCTAAACTTTGTGTAACCAAAGTCGCCAGCGCAGCGCCCATAACGCCAAGCCCTTCAAAGCGGCCGTAACCAAAAATAAATAGCGGATCGAGAATAAAATTAAGTAACACTGTGGTGCTAACTATGATTAAAGGTACTTTAGTTTGCCCAATGCCCCGCATTAGCGATTGGAACATGGCGTAAATAAACACAAAAATAACGCCAATAAAGGACACATGCATAAACTTAAGCGCATCACTGTAAACCGCCTGTTCAACGCCTAGCAGTTTTAAAAAGTATGGGGAAAGTACATAACCAAGTAGCCCTAACACTAAGGCGGTAAATGCAACCATTAACACCGTTTGCGCTGCAACATGGTTCACTTTATCTTGCTGACCTGCGCCCATGTATTGCGCCGATAAAATAGCACCGGCCATTGCAAGCCCAGAGCCTATAGCAATGACTAAAAAAGTGATCGGGGTACTAATAGACACTGCAGCGACTTGGGTTGCTCCTAATCGCCCAACCCAAAATGCATCCGTAAGCTGATAAGCCGACTGCAATATATTAATGAGGATAATAGGAATACCTAATTTCAACAGCGCTTTAGCAATGGAGCCTTGAAGAAATAGTTGACCAGAGGGATTCATGAGGTCGCTTACTTTTATTAAACCGTGAACATAGCCTTAGTTTAACAAAACTAGCTGATTATATTATGAATACTTCGTTTGCGGCTTGTATTTAAGTGATCAGTCAATAATTTTTAAGCACTAATTAAGTAAAAGTTTAATCTAAATCAATAAATAGAGGCTCTTTACTCATCCGCTTTTGAAACTTTGATCTAGAACAGGTTTTTATTTTTAACCTCGAGCAATAATAGCCTCAATCAACAAATAGTCACACAGTAGTTCACGGAGAACAACATGAAAACTAAACTAAGCATTGCAATACTTACTTCTTTACTGGCTCTTTCTCCTGCAGCACACGCTAACTTTAGTGTTAATGTTGGCGCAATTAATGTTAATCCAGATAACGATGGTTCAAAAATTAACGAAGCACCTACTCTAGGCTTAAAAGGCGACTCAGATACTCAGTTAGGTATTACTGTAGATTACGCATTTAACGACCAATGGGTATTAGAGCTTATTGCAGCAACGCCGTTTTCTCATGATGTAGAAGGTACTGGTGGTTTAGCTGGTAATAAAATTGCTGATATTAAACATTTACCACCATCACTGGTTGCACAGTACCACTTTTTAGATAGCAGCTATGCACTTCGTCCGTTTGTAGGTGTGGGAATTAACTATACGACCTTCTTTGACGAACAGCCTTCTGCAGCACTTAAAGCAACGTTAGGAACTAACGATGTAGAAGTAAAACTAGATGATTCATTTGGTTTTGTTGCTCAAGTAGGTGCTAACTACAAGATTGATGAAAAATGGGGCCTACACGCTATGGTATCTATCATGGATATTGATACTGATGCGACTGTTTATGCTAATGGCGCAAAAGCATTAACATCAACCGTGTCACTTGACCCTGTTGTAGCCATGTTTGGTCTTAAATACTCGTTTTAATAACGTTTATGTGTGTGTTAAAAAGGCCGTTAGGCCTTTTTTTTTGCCTGTGTTTAGCGAGGTAAGTTATTTACTTTTTTTTGCTCAAGCATTTCTTTCCAGTGAATTATTTCAGCCGGTAAAATGGGGGCAACCCCGTCAAAGCCTGCAACCTCGAGCATATGCTCAACACTGACCACCCCTTTCTTACTTTTAAACACGCCGCGCACATAAGCAATGGCATGTAAGCCACGTTCTGAATGAAACTTTTGTTCAATATAAAAGTATTTATGATCCCAGCCAACCAAACGCGTACTAATGGTAAAACGTTGCATTGGCTTAATATCGCGGATGTAGGTAATGGCTGTCGCATTAACAATAGGAAACCAACGACGTTTCATTATTTGCTTAAGCAAACCAACCCGTTCAGTCATCCAGGTACGCGACAAGTCCATCATCGCTAAATAGCGTGAATTGGTTAAATGCAAATTAATATCGCAGTCACTAGGTAATGCTTTGTAGTCTATATCAACCGTATCTAACAGCGATTGATAGTCACGATTACGTTTAATTTTAAAAAATAACAGCAGCAGTCTAAAATATAAGTTCACAGCAGAGGTCTTACCAGTTGAGTTTTTATCAGTGTATCATAGCGATTGACTCGTTTGGTTGTTTTTAAACCAAGGAATCAATCACTAAATGAGGATATTTGGGTATCTATTTTTAAACTTTAACCGTTTTGCGGTTAATGCCGTAATCACGCAATTTATTAGCCACAGCAGTATGACTTAGTCCCAAGCGTTTAGCTAACTGACGAGAGCTAGGATAGGCAGGATAAAGCTTACGCAGTAAGGTGGCTTCAAAACGCTTAACCGCTTGATCAAGCGAGCCCTCAAAATCAGACTCTAAATAGCCTAAATCATGGGTAAACGTGGGTAACTGTAAATGTTCAACGCGCAGTTCACTGTCTTCTAACAACGATACCGCACGGTAAATCGCGTTTTCTAATTGGCGCACATTACCAGGCCATGGGTAATCTTGTAAAAACGTTAAACATTCTTCAGATAACTCGGGGACTGTATGACCATTTTGCTGCGCATATTTTTGAATAAAGTGTTCAGCAAGTGGCCCAACATCCGCTTTACGATCTCTGAGCGGCGCAATTTCTAGTGTTAATACATTAATTCGGTAGTATAAATCTTCTCTAAATACGCCCTCTTGAACCATTGCTGGTAAATCTTTTTGCGTGGCAGCAATAATACGTACGTTCACTTTAACTTCGTTTTCGTCGCCAACTTTTCTAAATGTACCGTCTTGTAAAAAACGTAGCAATTTAGTTTGTAGCTGCGTCGACATTTCACCTACTTCATCTAAAAATACCGTTCCACCATCCGCTTGTTCGAGTACACCACGTTTAGGCGCTGCGTTTTCTTCATACCCGGCATAACCGAATAGTTCGGACTCAGCAACATCATCTGGTAACGAGGCACACGATAAAGCAATAAATGGTTTTACTGAGCGGTTAGATGCATAGTGACAAGCTCGTGCTAGCAACTCTTTACCCGTCCCCGTTTCACCCGTAATAAGAATGGGAGCTTCAAGTTGCGCCATTTTTCGCGCTTCGCGAACCACACGGCGCATCGCCGTGCTAAAGTTATGAATAGTCGCGAAGCTTTCTTGGCCATAACGCCTAAAAGCACTCACTTGCTGACCTAAACGGCTTTGCGATTTTATATTAATTACCGCGCCCGCTAACACATCGCCTTCGCTGCCTTGAGGGACCGCAATAGGCAGAATATCAGCAATAAAATCTTCACCTGCTACTTCAACACGCGTGGTTTGCCCCAGTACTTCTTTGCCCTCTAACCAACGGGTAAAGTTAAAGCCTTTGAGCAAATTATTAATATTAGCACCGGTGACTTCTTTTTCTGTTAATTGTAAATCTTTGCAGGCTGCGTCGTTACACAGGCGCACCCACCCTTTAGCATCAATAGATATAACGCCATCAGGAAGTGCTCTTAATAAGGTGTTAAGTTCGTTGTGCTCACGTTCAGACGGTAAAAACGCGGTTGTGCGTACATCATGTACACCATCGATTAAGCGAATAGACGGCATGATTTTTTGAAATTGTTCAAATTCAATCTCAGGAAAACTCACATACATACGACAATTTACTGAGTCGACTTCAATCCCCTTTAAGTCAACATTGTAGCTAACTAAAATATTAAGAATCTCTTGAGCAATACCAACTCGGTCTGCACAGTGAATATCTAAACGCATACACCCTCAGGTAAGGAAAAACTAGTTGGCGTGAATAATACGCTAACTCTGTTTACGAGCATAGTTTATTGTAAAGAAATTTGGACGAAAAAATGTTTTTTTACTAACTAGAGGGCTTTTTCAAGCACTTAACGCATTCAAGCTTGGCTGTTCACTAAAAGTCCGGGTTATTGCAACTCAATTTAGTCAAGCTGACCTTGTATAAATTATATGCTGCAATGAGCGAATCATTACTGTCCATACGCCAATATTCGCTCATGTTTAATCTAAGTGGTGATTATTAAATTAAAGTGGTAAAGGTTAACTATTATTAAAAATTTAGTAGCTGTAACTACCCGTAAAACAAAGCTTTTATTTATTTTTCAAGCTGTATTTAAACAGTGTTAAAGATAACGTTGGTATGACAATGTTACCTATGATGTTAAAGATATTTTTTGATAAGTTTAGGTGTTTACTGCAGCAAATAGGGGTTCACACACTGGTATTTAACAATTACATAACCGATGTATGATAGCGCGCTCAACGCTTCCCCTCGCACAAAGGTCTATGTATACTTAGGCGCAATTGTAACTAGGATAAGGGTGTGACGCTTACCTAAACGTATAGCTGCGTTTAGCAAACCATTACCTTAGCTGCATAAAAAACACTGATGATCGAGCATTTATTATACTTTTTATGAGTAAAAATTTAGCTAAATAAAAAACCACAAGGTCATCAAAACAATAATGAATTAGGAAGTAAATATGAGTTCAAATTCTGACAGTGGCTGGTTTGGTCACCCTAAAGGACTTTCAACCCTGTTTTTCACAGAAATGTGGGAACGAATGAGTTACTACGGTATGCGAGCGATGCTCGTATTATTTATGACAGCAAGTTTACAACAAGAAGGCCTAGGATTTACCGTTGCTTCTGCTGCTGCAATTTATGGCTTATACACAGGTTCAGTATACTTTTTAGGTTTACCTGGTGGTTGGTTAGCAGATAGATTATTTGGTGGTCAAAAAGCAGTATGGTATGGCGGTATTATTATCATGTGTGGCCATATTATTTTAGCCGTGCCACATGAATATTCATTTTTTATTGGTTTGATCTTTGTTGCAACTGGTACTGGTTTACTTAAACCTAATATCAGTGCCATGGTTGGTCAGCTTTATACTGACGAAGATGAGCGCCGTGATGGTGGTTTCGCTATTTACTACATGGGTATTAACTTAGGTTCTTTAATTGGTTACTACGTGTGTGGTTACTTTATGGAAAACGTAGGTTGGCACTGGGCATTTGGTGCCGCGGCTGTTGGTATGGGTATTGGTTTAATTCAATACAAGCGCACACTTAAAAACTTACCAGATCACAGCGCATTACCTGCTAACCCATTAAGCCCTAAAGGTACTTCGCGCGCATGGGGTGGTATTGCTGCATTTGTTATCGCGACCGCCGGTGTTACCGCTGCTGCGATGACGGGTGCTATTGTCATTAACCCATCGATTGTTGCAGGGTACACCGCAGTTATATTTACTGTTATCTTTTTCGTTTACTTTGGCCTTATATACTTCAAAGGCAAACTAACCGATGCTGAAAAACAAAGAATGTGGGCGCTATTTTTAGTCTGTGTCGCTTCAGCCTGTTTTTGGTCTGGCTTTGAACAAGCCGGTTCTTCATTAAATCTGTTTGCTCGTGACTATACAGACCGTCTGGTTGGCACATTTGAAATTCCAACGACCTGGTTCCAATCTCTAAATTCATTGTTCATTATTGCGCTATCGCCATTCTTTGCCGCTTTTTGGATTAATTTATCTAAAAAAATGGTCTCGCCTACTTACAGCGTAAAATGTGCGTTGGGCCTCGTTATTATGGCTTCAGGCTTTTTAGTAATGTTTATGGCAGCACACTATGCCGCTGAAGGCTTAAAAGTAGCACCTTATTGGCTTGTTACTACGTATTTCTTACACACAGTGGGTGAGCTTTGTTTGAGCCCAGTTGCATTGAGCGCTGTAAGTAAGTTATCGCCTCGCCGCTTTACTGGTCAAATGATGGGGGTATTCGTACTTACTTACTCTATCGGTAACGTGATTTCAGGATTACTTGCTGGTAACTTTGATCCTAACAATGTTGAAGAAATCCCGAACCTTTACCTACAAATTGCCTTATTTAGTATCGGTGTAGGTATCATCTTAGTACTGATGAGTTTTAAAGCTAAAATATGGGAAAAACAAGGTTTAGAACAAACCGCACCAACACAATAATTTAGATTTATCACACGCATAATTATGAGCTTTGATAAATGATATCAAATACCTCCTGTAGTTAACTGCAGGGGGTATTTTTATGGCCGCTTGATTAAACCCCACAATTTTTACATTCAGCCGTTTATTATTTATACCTCATCACTGTGCATAAACGAGTTTATAGCAGCAAACCATCAATACTCTTTGTTTTTATATATATCGCAGCTAACCAAACTCATTAAAAGTGTAAATAATAAAATACAAAAACTGCACTTTTTTAAGCGCAAAAAAACTAAAAACACATATAAATAAATTAAATTAAACTATTAACAATCAATAATTTAACAAGAAAACCTACACTTTTATCTCGCTACCTAATTTTTACTTTCACCTGCTCGTATGTAAATAAACAACATACTTTGATAACCGTCTCGTAAAATTTACACACGCGCTATTTACTAAATAACAACACCCTCTTCCCCAAAACACCAATCTGGTTAATCATGCAGGCAATACGATAACTAATAATCGCAGTGCTTAATTGCGGGAGTAATTATAATGAGTGAAGTAAATAACCCTTTAGGTTTGGTTGGTATTGAATTTACCGAGTACGCAACACCCGATGCCGATTACATGGATAAAGTGTTTACCGATTTTGGTTTTTCAAAGTTAAAAAAATTCAAAGGTAAAGACATTGTTTATTACAACCAAAACGATATTCATTTTTTACTAAATAATGAACGCGATGGTTTTTCAGCTGAATTTGCTAAAAATCATGGCCCAGCAATTTGTTCTATGGGTTGGCGCGTAGAGAACGCTCAAGCGGCTTTTGAAGCAGCGGTTGAGCGTGGCGCTAAGCCTGCTACTGATGCAGCAAATAAAGACTTACCGTACCCTGCCATTTACGGCATTGGCGACAGCTTAATATACTTTATTGAACAGTTTGGCGATAAAGGCTCTATCTACGCAAACGACTTTGAAGATTTAGCTGAGCAAAACGTCGTCAATGATAAAGGGTTCTTACGTATAGACCACTTAACTAACAACGTTTATAAAGGCACAATGGAAACATGGGCTAACTTTTATAAAGACGTGTTTGGTTTTACCGAAGTGCGCTACTTTGATATTAAAGGCCAAAAAACAGCCTTACTCTCTTATGCGTTAAAATCACCTTGTGGCACTTTCTCTATTCCAATCAATGAAGGTAAAGGTAACGACAATAACCAAATTGATGAATACCTAGGCGAATACAATGGCCCAGGTGTACAGCATTTAGCCTTTTTAACTGATGACTTAGTGAGCTCACTTGATAAGTTAGATAAATCAACTATCGCCACTTTAGATATTATCCCTGAGTACTACGATACTATTTTTGACCGTGTACCATGGGTTAAAGAAGACAAAGAAAAGATTCGTGAGCATCAAATCCTGGTTGATAGCCAAAGCGAAGATTGCTACTTATTGCAAATTTTCTCTAAAAACTTATTTGGCCCAATCTTCATTGAGATGATTCAACGTGTTGACGATGGTGGCTTTGGTGAAGGTAACTTCCAAGCGCTGTTCGAATCAATCGAGCGAGATCAAGAACGCCGCGGCGTTTTATAATTAAAATTATGACTCTAAAAAGCAGCGTATTTCGCTGCTTTTTGTCGTTTAATCGTAGCTAAGAGAGCTTATCTCTCTTTGCGTGTTTAAATCGCGCTTTTCATCACCATATAACTAGTAGATATTTAAAACTTGCTGGTGCGATGTTCTTATTTAATAAATTGATATGCGCGACCAACTAAACCAAAGGAAATGTAATGAGTTTAATTAACGAAACCCATGATATAAATTTAACTAGCTGGGTTGCATCAGCAAATGATGCACAATGTGACTTCCCTATCCAAAATCTACCTTTTGCCGAAGTACGTCGCAAAAATAGCAACGAAGCTTTCCGTGGCGCGGTTGCCATTGGCGATCAGGTTATTGATTTAGCAAAAGTAAATGAACTCGCTATTTTTAGTGGCGATGCTCAAGTCGCCATTGCTGCAGCAAGTAATCCTACACTAAATGAGTTTATGGGTCTGGGTGAGCAATATTGGTCAGCCCTACGTTTAGCATTATCGAAAGCATTACGTGAAGGTTCTGAGCATCAAGAACAACTTACACACGCACTTATTGCGCAAAGCGAGATTGAATTTGCTCTGCCATGTCGCATTGGCGATTACACCGACTTTTACACCTCGATTTATCATGCTACGGCCGTAGGTAGTTTATTCCGCCCTGATAACCCACTGCTACCGAATTACAAGTGGGTACCGATTGGTTATCACGGTCGTTCGTCATCTATTGGCGTATCTGGTCAGCAGTTCCATCGCCCTAAAGGACAAACTAAAGCGCCAGACGCAGAAGTACCTTCATTTGGTCCGTGTAAGCGTCTTGATTACGAGCTTGAACTGGGTATTTACTTGGGTAAGGGTAATGAGCTGGGTGATGCTATTGCCATTGAAAATGCTGAAAAACATGTGTTTGGCTTTTGTGTTTTCAACGATTGGTCAGCACGTGATTTACAAGCATGGGAATACCAACCGCTTGGTCCATTTTTAGCAAAAAACTTTGCATCAACCGTGTCACCATGGATTGTAACTACCGAAGCACTTGCACCATTTAGAACAAGCTGGACGCGTGATGAAAATGATCCGCAACCATTGGAATATTTAGAATCAACGGCTAACCGTGATCAAGGCGCATTTGATATTCAAATGGATGTTAAAATTCAAACGCAAAAAATGCGTGATGAAGGCTACAACCCAACACAAGTGTCTAAATCTAGCTTTAAGCATTCTTACTGGACTGTGGCACAAATGGTGACTCACCATACGGTAAACGGTTGTAACTTTATGCCAGGCGACATGCTGGGCTCTGGAACGCAATCAGGCCCAACTCATGAAGAAGCCGGTTCATTACTTGAGCTTTCTCGTGGTGGTAAAGAAAAAATCACCTTAAGCAACGGCGAACAGCGTAGCTTCTTGGAAGACGGCGACAACGTGATAATGCGTGGCTGGTGTGAAAAAGAAGGTTTTGCACGTATTGGCTTCGGCTGCGTAGAGAGTACGGTATTGCCAGCAAAATAATTGTAAAATCAATAAACTAGTAAAAAAGGGTGGCCGAATAAGCCGCCCTTTTTTATTAATTAAGCCATAGTTACAATTTTTTTCTGGCTTTTTTAGTTGAAATTGCTATCTTGAATCCGTTAATAGCCAGTAAATATGTGACATGTCTGTATTCATAAAATCTTTTTTTCATAAAAACTTCCCAGCTCGCCAGCTGCTTATTCGCCAAAATGGCGAAGTAAAGCATGTGGTTTTGGCACCATGGTTACAAGTTTCTGTACTCGCTATTATTATCACCGCTATTGTGTGGATGAGTGTCTCTAGTATTCGTGTGTATATGCAAACACACCAAATATCTCATATCGAACAAACTCAACTTGATAAGCAAGCGCAGTGGCAACAAAAAGTAAAGCAGCAGCAGCAACGCTATGCATTACAACAAGAACAGTTAGCTGAACTAGAACAAAAACAAGCTTTATTACAAGGTATGATTGAATCATTGCCTGCTTCTATTAGCAAAGACGCCATTAAATTAGAGGGTGAGCTTGACTCCTCCCCTATAAATGAGAGTGAGAGCGAATTCCATGAGCCGCTCGAAGATGACAAGTCACAAAACAAACATGCCCATAATAGCGCCACCAGTTTTGAGCAGCGCTATACTTTACTAAATCAGCAATACGATACTAATTTTACCTTATTAGCTGCGCAAATTAATCAACGGCACGACGCTATTTTAGAGATATTGCAAGACACAGGTCTCGAAAATGCACTTGCACAGCACCTCGCATTAGCGGCACAAACAACGGCGCAAGGTGGCCCGCTGGACATACTTGATGAAAGTAAAATACCCAATACATTTTTAGCTATTGCCGATAAGTTGCTTGTTTTAAATCAGCTAGAAAACTTTTTAACCGACTTGCCGAACACATTACCCTTACCTGCCGCAAAATATTATATTTCGAGCAACTTTGGGCTTCGAAAAGATCCCATGAATAAAAGACGCGCATTTCATAAAGGCGTTGATTTAGCTGGCTGGCATAAAACAGAAATTTTTGCCCCTGCCGATGCAACGGTACGCCGAGCTGGGCGCAATGGTGGTTATGGTAACTTTATTGAATTAGAACATAAAAATGGCGTTGTAACGCGCTTTGGTCACTTAAACAAAGTTAATGTTAAAAAAGGCCAAGTTGTTGCAAAGCATGATGTCATTGGTTTAATGGGCAGTACCGGAAGAAGTACAAGTACTCATTTACACTATGAAGTATTAATAGACGACAAGCATGTCAATCCACTAAAAATAACAAAGGCGCTTTCTCGTGTTTGGTAAAAATAAACAAGCAAAAACGGACTCATCAATCAAGCGAGTGAGTCATACTCCCTCAATTATTTCTAACGATGTGCGTATTACAGGCTCTTTAGTTAGCCAAGGTGAAGTGCAACTCGATGGACGTATTGACGGTGATATTAAAGCTGAGCATTTAGTTATCGGCTCCTCCGGTGTTGTTGAAGGCGTTGTTGAGGCGAGCAGCGTTGTTGTTAAAGGTAAAATCATAGGCTCTTTAAATGCAAGCGAAGTGAAGATCGAAAATAATGCCCATGTACTTGGCGATATTTTTCATGACACACTAAGCATAGAAGCCGGTGCGATTATTGAAGGTAGTTTAAAGCAGCGCTTTGAAAAAGAAGTCATTGAGCATGCTAAAGATAAACCAAAACCGGTTAACGATGTAAAAGCCATTGTTGATAATGAAGACAGTGGCCTTTCGTTTGTAAACAAGTCGTCTACTGCAAAAAGTTAAACCTGAACAAAAAATGGTTTAGTCAATAAACTAAACCATTGTTTTTAATGCTTTATATAAAAAATATAATTTAGCAATTACTTCTTCTTTGTGATGTACATGGTTATATCTGCAGTAAACACCAACTCATTTCGGGTATTGTAAAGCTTTACCGGCACCACTAAATCTTCTTTATCAATCCATTGATGAGGTAACTCAATTTCAGCAATCGCGGTAACGTCTGTGTCTACTTTAGCTAAATATTGTACTGTCATACCTTTAGGTATCCAACGGTGTGTTTTATACGGTACCGTCGCATCCACCATCACTCCCGCACACAGCTCAGCCAAATTACATTGAGCAATCGCATGAATTGTTCCAATATGATTATGTACACGGCGTGTGTTTTTAACCACAGCACTACAGTGCCCTGCTTTTAAATCTAAAATAGTGGGTTTCATAGAGCCAAAATAAGGTGCCTTGAAACACACGGCTTTACTGAAAAGCCAGTTACCGCATGGCCACTTTTTAAATTTATGCCATGTTTTAATTAATGCAGACTCATTACTCATTATTATTTTTCCATTGTCTTTGCTTAAAAAGCAAATTAACACATCGGATCAGTTTAAAGAAGTGTGATACTTAAACAAAAATAATCATAATAAGGTTAAAAGTAGGTAACTTGGCTGATACATCGGCCATAAGCCCTTTCTTTTTCATCAGTCGCCACTTAAAATACCGACAAAAGGAGACCTGATGCATACACAGCCCGCTAAACCCAATTTTACTTTATTACTTATCTTAGCGTTACTCGTCATTTTTTGTCCGATGGGCATTGATATTTACCTGCCTGCCTTTCCCACTATCGCAGAGCAATTCTCAGTGAGCGAAAAGCAAGTACAGCAAACGGTGGCTATTTTTATGCTTACTGTTGGTTTAGGGCAATTAATTGCAGGTCCACTCGCTGATCGTTTTGGCAGAAAGCCCGTTGCCTTAACTGGGGTCGCTTTGTATGGACTGGCGGCATTGGGTGCATATTATGCTCCTAGCTTTTTAGTACTGATGTTTGCTCGTGCTATTCAAGGGTTAGGCGCGTGCGCTACCTTTGTTGTCGCTTTTGCAATAGTAAGAGATAAGTTTGGTAGTGAACGCAGTGGCCAAATAATTACCTATCTAAACGGTATCGTTTGCTTTATTCCAGCATTAGCGCCCATTTTAGGTGCTTGGCTAACCGTACAGTTTGGTTGGCAAATGAACTTTCTATTTTTAACCGGTTTTGCATTACTGGGGTTTATTGTCACCTTATTCTTGTTTAGGGAAACACGACCAGCAGACAGTCATTACCAGGGGCATATTTTAGATTTAAGACGCTTTTTCCCCATCATTTCAACTCCATTATTTTTATTTAATAGCTTGTTATGTATGGTCACTATGTCAGCCATATTGGTGTTTGTAACACTGGCTCCCGGTTGGCTCATTACTGAATTAGGTGGCAGCGTAGCCGACTTTACCTTTTGGTTCTCGCTCAATGCAGTGCTTAGTATTCTTGCTAGTTTTATTATGCCTATTTACATTAAACGTCAACCTAAAAGAGCCTTAAAAATAGGCCTTTTAGTGCTAGTGAGTGCCGGCTTACTTATGTTGTTATTAAGCCAATATAAAACGCCATTGGCATTAATGATCCCTATGTTCATTGCAGCATTTGGTTTTGCCTTGACACTTGGCTCTGCCGCTGGGCGTGCTTTGAGTTTATTTCCTAAACAAGCAGGCACCGCCTCTGCTCTTTTGGGAGCAATGCAAATGAGTGGAGCAAGCTTATTGGTTTTTATTACTCAATACTTAAACTTATCAACCCCAGAGCTTATTGGTACGCACTTTCTATTATTAATTCCTTTTTGTTATTTACTGTTTCGTTATGCTAAATATGCTTAGCCACTAACGCATTTTCAATACTTCTCTCATTTTGGCTAATTCAGGTGCTACTTGATTAGCCGCCCCTAATCCAAACAAAGTATATATTTTTTGTTTGAAAATAATTAATTTTTAGTTAAACAATTTCGTTTTTGTAGATAAAATACCTTGTTTTTTGCTTTTTATTATTTTAATGCCGGCTTAAGTTAACATAAAGTTAACCAATTAATTCTAGGATATTATAATATGAAAAAGAATAAACTCGCCTTAGCATTAGTTCTTACTGGTATTTGTGCAGCCGGAACTGCCCATGCTGCAAACGATCGCTTCATCATTCAAGTTGATAATAATAAAAAAGGTGTTGTTAAAGCGCTTACTAAAAAACTAGGTGGTGAGATTAAAGTAGATGGTAATTGATTTATTGCCGCAAAATTTACTGGTCAAGATTTAAGTAGCTTAAAAGGCCTACTCAACAACCCACATATTAAACTCATTGAAGAAGATCATAAGCGTGTACCTATGTCATTATTTAACGATGATGTAGGCGATGCAATGCAGCAGCAAATTACGCCTTATGCCGTTTATCAATCACAGGTTGATCAAGTAACTTTTGATGCCAATGCAGGCATGAAAGTCTGTGTTATCGATTCCGGCTTAGATAGATCAAACCCTGACTTTATTTGGGGCAACATCACCGGTGATAACGACAGTGGCACCGGTAATTGGTTTGATAATGGCGGCCCACATGGTACTCACGTAGCCGGTACAATTGGTGCTGCAGACAACGTCCTTGGTGTGGTAGGTATGGCACCGGGTGTGGCAATGCACATTATTAAAGTATTTAACGAATCAGGCTGGGGTTACTCATCTGACTTGGCTCAAGCAGCAGATTTATGTTCTCAAGCAGGTGCGAACATTATTAGTATGAGCTTAGGGGGCGGCGACTCAAACAGTACAGAATCAAATGCGTTTGCTAACTTTACTAATGCAGGCGGCCTTGTTGTTGCTGCCGCGGGTAATGATGGTTGGTGCTAATGATGCCAATAATCAAATTGCTGATTTTTCACAATTCCCAAGTTGTTCATCAGGTCGTGGTAAACGTGCAACAAACGATGAAACCATTTGTGTAGAAGTAACAGCCGGTGGTGTTGATACGCTATCAACCTACCCTGCAGGTATGGCTACAGCAGCGAGTATGTCAGCCGATGGCACAGCATAAAATTCATCAGCAATGGAAAATGCAGGTCAAGTCACGGCGAGTGTCTACTTTATGGGGACCGGCGAAACAGTTGATCCAGCAGCGGCTGGTAAAGTATGTATGATTGACCGCGGCGTTGTTTCATTTTACGACAAAGTTGCTAACTGTGAAAACTCAGGCGGTTTAGGTGCGGTTATTATTAACAATGAAGCCGGCATGTTATACGAACACTAGGTGATACCAACAATACTTCAATTCCTGCTGTAGGCGCTGCATTTGAAGATCGTAGCGCATTAGTTGCTAGTACAAACGTGACAATTAATATTGGCGCAACTGATTATGGTTTTATGAGTGGAACGTCAATGGCAACGCCTGCGGTTTCAGGTATTGCTGCGCTAGTATGGTCTAACCATAGCGGCTGTACAGGCACAGAAATTCGCGATGCGTTAAAAGCAACAGCGCAAGATCAAAGGGCTGCTGGTCGTGATGATTACTTTGGCTATGGTATTGTATAAGCGGCAGACGCTGATGCTTACCTTACAGCAAACGGCTGTGCGGGTGGCGATACTGGTGGTGTTGATCCAGAGCCAGGCGTAGATGATATCTCTCTTAGCGCTTCAAGTTACAAATCAAAAGGCACTAAATTTGTTGATTTAAGTTGGAATGGCGCAGCAACAAGCCAAGTTGATATCTACCGCAATGGTAGCAAAGTCATTACCACTGCAAATAATAATGCCTACACCGACAGCATTAATACTAAAGGGGGTGGCATCTATACATATCAAGTATGTGAAGCGCTGAGCACTACGGTGTGCTCAAATAATATCACCGTTAGTTTTTAATAAATTTAGCACTTCGTTATGTTTAAAAGCATAACGGCTAGTTTTATAACAACTTAGTATCCTCAACTTAGCGGGCAATATGCCCGCTTTTTATTTTTGTATTTGCTTGATAAAATCACTCATCACTTCTTTCTCGTACTGTTTAATGATCAACCCTGACTTTTTGCTCTCATTTTTACTCGCCAGTTTTCTCATGGCCGTTGCGCCTGGGCCATCAAACGCGTTTTTAATGGCACAAACATTTGCTAACGGGCGAAAAGCAGGTATGCAAAGTGCTTTTGGCTTTGCCTTAGGTGGCGTAGTACATACATTTTTTGCGGTTGTCGGTTTAAGTGCTATTTTAAAAGCCTCTGAAACAGCCTATGCCAGCGTACAATATGCAGGTGCAGCCTATTTATGTTACTTAGGTTTTATGATGCTTAAAGGCACGTTTATGCCACCATCTTGTGAGCAAAGCGATAAACCGCATGTTACAACCAATAAAAACAAAAATGTCATGTTTCAAGCCATGATGACAGAAGTGCTTAATCCTAAGGTGGCTTTGTTTTTTATTGCTTTTATCCCACAATTTGTTGACCCTAGCTTGTCATCTGCAACCTTTCAGCTGGCATTTTTTGGGCTACTTTATCCAATCTTTGCTTTTCCGATTGACTGCACGTATATTTATTTCGGCGATAAAATAGCTCAATTTTTTAGAAATCACCCAAATAGCCAGCTTTGGATTGATAGGTTCACAGGCATTGTATTTATTGCCTTGGCTATCAATTTATTACTCTAACTAATAAGAATCAGCATGGATCAAAAAATACAATCTCTACCTGCGCAAAAAAATATAGCCTTAGTAGCACATGACGGAAAAAAAGCCGCGCTTAAGTTATGGTGCGAAAAACATAAGGCCATTCTAAGTAAACACACTTTATATGGCACAGGGACTACTGGGCATTTAATAGAGAAAACAACAGGGCTTGATGTTATTCAATTATTAAGTGGCCCTATGGGCGGCGATCAACAACTCGGGGCGAAAATAGCGGAGCATGAAATACATGTATTAGTCTTTTTTTGGGACCCTTTAGCCTCGCAACCTCATGATCCCGATGTTAAAGCTCTGCTACGTTTAGCTGCTGTGTGGAATATTCCTGTGGCGTGTAATGAAGTGAGTGCCGATATGCTACTTAGCTCACCATTAATGGATATAGAGCTTGAGCGAACATTGCCAGATTACGAAAAATACCTCGCAACCCGACAAATATCTCTATAGTAGCTTACTTATAAAGTATGCTGGCCCATTTAGTAAGGCCAGCAGTTACACTACCAAAGTGATCACCGTTCACCATTTTTATGTTGCCTAAATGCTCACTCAACGCTGCTTTAATTAATGGAGACTGTGCACTTCCTCCCGTTAAGTAAATCACATCGGGAGTGGTATTGGCATCAGTAATTGCCTGTTTAGCCAAGGTAACAATCTGACTAATGCTATCGTCAACAGCAAGCGCTAAATCAGCGACTGAAATATCTTTGCTTAATGAGTTATCTAAAAAGGCTAAATCACAATTAAAACTATTTGCGGATGTTAATGCAATTTTAGCCGCTTCAGCTTGTTGAACTAATTGGTGACCTTGCTTATTTTGCTGTAAGTGAATAAGTCGTTTGTAAAGTTCAGGGGCGCTGACATCGCGTAACTGCGCACTGAGTTCACGATAATGCTGAGCACTATAAAACTGGCTCTGTAAATTCACATCGTTAATTTTACAAGCTTGCCAAAATGGTTGATTAGGTAGCGGTAAACCTGATTTAAACGTACTGCCAAGCCCGAGTAACGGCATTAAACCATGGTAGCTCAAAGCAATATCTAAATCGTTTCCGCCAACACGTTTACCACTATGTGCTAAAAAGTCTGCATCTCGCTGGCTATTTCCTCTAAAGCTTGGCCCCATTTGTACAAATGAGCAGTCACTGGTACCACCGCCAATATCAATCACCAATACTTTTTGGTCTTGCTTTAAATCACTTTCATAATCAATCCCAGCCGCGAGTGGCTCATATAAAAACTCAACATCTTTAAAGCCTGCTCGGTTTGCTGCGCGTGTTAAAATACCCACGGCTTGTTGGTTTGACTGCTCACCACCGACCGCTTGAAAATTCACTGGGCGCCCAATAACAGTTTGGCTCAGCGTATACCCTAACGATAATTCAGCACGTTGTTTTATTTTTAAAATCATTGCTGTGGCAATATCTTCAAAAAAATTGATTTGCCCTTGCTTTAAGCCCGTTGCGCCAAAAAATGATTTAGGGGATTTTACAAAATAACCCTCTTCAGGAAATTGTACATATTCACTAATTGCCTCACGGCCAATAAATAGAGTGTCGTCGCCGGCTTGTAAGTCTAGGTCTGATTTAATTCGCGGGAGCGTATTAAGCAAGGGTTGGCGCGCGGTTTTATAGGCATGCTCATGCTCTGAGCCCTGCAAATGCTGCGCAACAAAATCAACGACTAAGGCGCTATGATGAGTGTATAAAGTTGATGGAAGATAATGTTTGCCTTGCTCTAAAGGGATAAGCTGAACACGCTCTTCGTTTAAAACACCCATAGCACAATTAGAACTACCATAATCAAAACCAACAAACATAGATCACCAAACATTACCAAAAAGGCCGCGCAATTTAGCATAATTGCTAAAAAATATATACTGAATTGGCCTAAACTCTTTATTTTTCGGGTCTTTCTCGCAAAAAGCTAGCAAAACGCGGTAAACCATTTTTAGTGTATCCGTGGTATCGATAAGTGATTGTTGAACCAATGGCTGGCGGACGCTTGCGTTCTTCATCACTAAAGCCCGTGCCAATAGAAAAGGTTACGCCTTGCTTGGTTTGCACTCGCAATGCCCCGAGCATACCTGTGTATTTACCTTTACCTGGTAAATATTCAATAACTAGCGCTTCAGCATCCAAATAAGGTTTGAGTTTTAACAATGCACTAGAGCGACCACTCGTATGCTTAGCCTCTGCTAAATGAAGCATAACGCCCTCGCCACCTTGTTTGGTGATCTCATTAAAGTAATCACTTAGTTGCTGATTGTCGCTAAATTGATATTGCTTAACCGCCTTAATATGTGAGCTATTTAACTTAGTAATGAGTGACAGGTAATTTTGATAGCGACGATGAAAAGGCGTGCTTGTATCTGGCATATCAAATACTTGATAAGTCACTGTTTGCCAGAGTAAGTCGTTGGGTATTTTTGTTCTAACAATACCACTGAGAACAGAAAATTGACCCCGCTGGGTCCATAACTCACCGTCTAACCAAACATCAGGCAAAGGGGCGGTAAACCACTTAGGAGGATTAATTGGATTACCTTGGCGGGTAACAAATTGTTTCCCCGTCCATATTGCTCTAACGCCGTCAAACTTTTCACTCACCAAATATTGGCGAATATCGTTATGCTTAGTTTCATCATAAACATCAGCGAGTTGCACCTGCGGCAATTGCGCTAATAAACTCGCACTAAAAAGCGTTAAAAAAATAAATAGCGTTGTTTTAATCATCACCATTACTGCATCCTTGCAAATTTAAATATGGCTTAAACTATAGTTGAGATTGAAGCCATTGCCAAAATTCTTCAAGGTTATGCATTTGCTGTGTTGCTTTACTGAAGTCGTGCTGCTCGGTGTGCTTATTAGCAATCGCTACAACGGCTAAGGCTGCATTATTTGCTGCTGTTACGCCAGTGAAGGTATCTTCAACAGCAATCGCATTTTTTGCAGCGACCTGCATATTTTTAAGTGCTAATAAATAGGGATCACCGGCAGGCTTTGGATTGGTTACATCGTCTTTTGTAACCACCGTATCAAATAAATCATAAAACCCTAATCCTTTTAGTATTGGCTCAGCTTCATGGCGTGCGCTGCCTGTTACTAACGCCATTTTTAAGCCTTGCTCTTTAACCGCGAATAAAATATCTGCAGCATAAGGCATTAAAGGCGGTAAATTGGTTTTAACGAATTTGCTAAACAAACGGTATTTTTCATCCGCTAAATAGCGACTACTCACAGACAAGTTATGGGTTTGTTTTATTTCCTTTGCGGCGTCAATCGTGGGGCGCCCTGAAAAGCGCTGGCAAAAATCATCTTCGTCATAACGCACACCAAAAGGCGCAAGTAATTGGCTCCAGCAGATATAATGCACACTTTCAGAATCAACTAACGTGCCATCCATATCAAATAATACCGCTTCAATAGACATACTTTCTCCTTGTTGTTTAGCTGTTTAGCTGTTTAGCTAATCAGCCTATGCTCTGAATAATAAAAAAGGTGCCTAAGCACCTTTAATTAATTTATGTTACTCGGTCAAGCCTGCTGGTGGCTCAGCATAAGCGTCTTCACCTGTGTCTACATCAACTAACTCGTAACCACGGGCTTTGCGCATCACTTTAAGTACGGGTTTTTCAAATGCGGTTTTTAAGCGCTCAGCATCATCTTTTAGCTCATCTAACGTGGTACCAAACGGCGCTGCCCCCGTTTCTGACCAGTTAGTTACTTTACCATTTAGGTTGTATTCCACTTCATGTATTTGATATTGCGCCGCTTCATCTTTGGTTGCTTCACAAAAAATTACACGGTAATTCCAAAATCCAGCCATTACTTTTTCTCTTTAATAAACATATGAGCGCTACTTTAGCAGCTCTACAAAAATAGAAAAAGCCTACACATGGTAGGCTTTTGTCATTAAATACAATTTAACGTTAATTTAATCGATTAGAAAAAGTTAACTTTAAATTCAGCACCAATGTAACGCTCTTCGTTAACCATTGCTGTGTTGTTGTTGAAATCAACACCACCAATTGCTTGTTGCTCGTCAAATAGGTTACGCACGAATGCTGATACTTCATATTCGTAGTCGCCTTGTGCCCATGCATAACCAGCACGTAGGCCTACTTCTGTTAATGGCTTACCTTCAAACTCAACTGATTCATATAAGAAAAAGTCAATTTCACTACGGTAAGACACATCAGCGTAAGTGAAGAATTCACCTTCAGCGAGTTCTTTAGTGTAACGAAGTGTGATGTTAGAGATCCACTCTGGAGCATGCGGTAAGCTGTTTCCATCTAAAATAGCACGGTCTTCAGGACCAAATGCGCCTGGTACTTGGAACGTAGGATCAGTAACAGTACATTGTGCACACACAGCAACGGCTAAATCTTTGTCTTTAAGCTCGGTTTTGTTGTAGCTTAAGTTAAATGTGGCATTTAGCTCATCCGTTAACACCCACTCAGAATCAATTTCGAAACCGTAGCCAGTTGTTTTATCAGCATTTAATAAGCGGTTAAAGTTAGCACCACCACCTACAGCCGTTAGCTGTTGGTCGTCCATGGTGTAATAAAATACCGTTGCGTTAACACGGCCTTGGCCATCTAACACATCAGATTTAATACCTGTTTCAAACGAAGTAACAGTCTCTGAATCAGCAACGGTTACTTCATCACCAAATAAGATACGACCTTGAAGACTCGGTGCACGGAAACTGTTAGCAATACGACCATACCAGTTTACGTCATCGTTGATTTTGTAGTTAGCCGATAAATCCCAGCTTACGTGATCATCGCTTACATTTTTTTCAATGTAAGTAGCAGCACCACCTACAGGGCTAAGCGTACGATTTGCTGAGAACTCTTTCTCATCGTCAGAGTAACGCAGGCCTGCTGTTACTTTTAAATCATCAGTAATGGTGTAGTCAACTGAGCCAAACACAGCCCATGCTTTAGTGTCTTGCTGTTGGCTAACAAAACCATTTAATACGCCATTATTAGCCGTATCATAACTAAAGTTTTCAATTGTCAGTGCTTCATCAAAGTAAAAAACACCCACCTGGTAATTTACATCGCCAGCAAAGTTGCTTGATAAACGTAACTCTTGCGTGTATTGGTCTTGGTCTGGAATACCATCAGCACTTTCTGAAGAAAAAGGAATAAAACCAGGACCCATAGCTACTGGAACATCATTGATAGAGAATCCACCGTAACCACCATCAATGTCAGCACGAGAGTAAATTTCTGCACTTTCCCAACCAGAGATTGACGTTACTGTGTGGTTAGCTAAGTCCCACTCAAGTTTAAGGCTTGCACCTTGTGATTCCACTTGTTGCGTCGCACGCGATGCGGCATCGTGGTAAACCACATCATTTTCAAAACCATCAACTAAGTCATTAGTGCCAGGCTTGATAGTGTTAGCACGAAAGGCAATTGGAGAGCCATCTAAATCACGAACATGGTAATTAAATAATCCAGTGAAATCGTCACCATCATATAAAAATTGAATACGGGCTGCTTGTTCAGTGTAACCACCTAAGGCATCTTTTTGCTCAAAACCTGGTGCACGATTATCAATGTAATCGTCTTTATCTTGCCAAAGTACTGAAACACGTGTTGATAACCGATCTGTTAATGAACCACCAACAGCGCCTTCAAAATCAACTGCGCCACGGCTACCATATGATACAGAGCCATAACCTTCAAATTCTTGACTTGGTTTAACGGTATCAAATTTAACTAGACCAGCAGGCGTATTACGGCCGAACAACGTACCTTGTGGGCCACGAAGCACTTCAACACGGGCTACGTCAAATACAGGGAAACCTTTTAAAATAGCATTTTCTTGTACAATTTCATCAACCACAAGTGACACAGGCTGTGAAGCATTCAAATCGAAATCAGTATTACCTAAACCACGTACATAAAAGCGTGGGAATGAACGACCAAATGAAGATTCAATAGATAAACTTGGGATTTTCGCATTCATAAAACGAATATCCATACCAGCTGAGCTGTAAGCATCTAAACTGTCGCCTTGCAGGGCTGAAACAGCAACAGGTACTTCTTGAGCGTTTTCTACTCGTTTACGAGCAGTTACTTGAATAACTTCTAGTTGGTTCTTCTTAGCAGTAGTTTCTTGCTCAGCAGCTAGGGCTGAAATTGAAGTACCTGCTACGGCAGAGAACAACGTTGCATTGATAAGGGTTGCTAACGTAGATCTTTTCATTGCTTTCATGTCGGGGTTAACCTTTTTAGTGCACTCTTGTTCAACGGTTGATGTGTTGCGCAATTACATAATTACGGATTCAGTCAATTTTTCGCGACTTGCTCTATGCGGCGCGGACCTTATTACCGAGAGTACAAAAACGGCATAAATAAGGCTGACTGAATGCGCGAGATTATACCATGCTGTAATTAATTTACCGCATACTGAGCGTTAAAAATATAAACTTATTTTTAACACTTAAGCGCACTATCCCGACTTTTAGTGTACTTTTAGCAACTAAACAGCCAAAAGCGGACATATGTCCTTACAATGAATTGTTAAAAAATATAGATAAATAAAGCGGTACTTTCTAGATACTACTTTTTCACTAAAGAACGCGTCAGTGCAATTTCACCATCAATATGAATATCTCGCTGCGGGAATGCAATCACCACATCGTGTTGTTCAAACACTTCATAAATACTAAAGCGAATATCACTGCGCACTTGTCTTAAGCGAGTTTCAGATTCAGCGCACACCCAAAAAATAGCATTAAAGACCAGCGAGCTGTCGGCAAAGTCATCAAACAATACGGTTGATTGAGGCGTTGCCAATATTGCCTCATGTTCATCTAATACTTGCTGAATTAACTTTTTAACCAGTAATACATCAGAGCCATAAGCTACGCCTACGCTCACAGATGAGCGCGCATTACCGTCAATAAGCGTCCAGTTGGTTACAGTGTTTTCTAATAACTGGCTATTGGGTATTAGCATATGAACACCGTCGTTCCTGCGAATACGAGTAGAGCGAGTATTAATGGTTTCAACCACCCCTTTTGCAGTGCCAACCTCTAAAAAGTCACCAATACGGATTGGCCGCTCCCACATTAATATCCAGCCACTAATAAAGTTATTAATAATATTTTGTGCACCGAACCCTACACCAATGGCAATAGCACCCGATACAAAGGCAAATGCGGTTAGTGGAATGTTGAGCACCTCAAGGGAGGTAAAAAGTAAAATCGCAATACTTAAAATAAAATAAAAACGCGTGAATAAATGCACTGCATCTGGGCTCATTTTTCGTGCAAGTAATGACTTTTTAATTAACTTGCCAATCTGAGTCACCACAACCCACATAGTAAACAAAATTAGCGGCACTTGAATTACTTTTGCCACGGTAATGTGAATGTCGTTGTAGCTAAACAATACAAAGGCGAGAATGTGATTAATTTGTTCTAAGTTCATTGATTTTCCATGTGTAAGGTCGCACACAAACGATTATTTTTATGCGCTAATAATACCCCAAGTTTAGCATGCGGTTAGCTTAAATACGCAGCAACAAATTTAAAGCTAATTGCATAATTGCTGTATTTTTCTACTTTTTTATTTACATACCGAGTTTTTATCACCTAATTTGCGTTTAAATCCCGCTTTAAATCGATAAACTTTGTTGTATATAAGTCAAAATTTGGTAAGTTAACTGGGTTTTCGACTCGAAAAGCCTATTTCGGCTACTATTTTTTATGGAGTTATTATGCGTAAAACACTGATTGCCACTACGATTGCTAGTGCACTTTTATTATCTGCCTGTTCTTCTGAAAGCACCCAAGAAACAAAACAACAAAGCACAGCACAAGTGCAAGATATCAACGCAAGCAATGTATTATTTAAACCAAGCCCATTACAATACATGGCTCCTGAGTTTGATAAGTTTGGTACCACTGAATACGAAGCTGCATTTGATGCAGGTATTGCACAACATAATGCAGAAATTTTGGCAATTGCCAATAATCCAGAACCAGCTACTTTTGAAAATACCTTGGTAGAAATGGAACTTGCTGGTGAGTTATTAAACCGCGCATCAGCTGCATTCTACAACTTATCAGGTCTTATCTCTAACGATGAGTACCAACGCATTGATAAAAAAATGGCGCCTGTGTTCTCGGCTCACTCTGATGACATTTATTTAAATGGTGCATTGTTTAAACGTGTACAAACGGTATACGACAATAAGGATAAGTTAAGCGCTGAAGATCAACGCCTAGTCGATTTTTACTACAAACAGTTTGTAAAAGCCGGTGCAAAATTAAACGATGCTGAAAAAGCAAAAATGCGTGAAATCAACGCAGAGCTTGCAAAACTATCAACTGAGTTTTCTCAAAACGTATTAAAATCGTTTAAAGAAGATGTCATTTTAGTAACAGATAAAAGCAAATTAGCGGGTTTATCTGAAGGTGAAATTGCCGGTCTTGCAGCCGCTGCTAAAAAAGCAGGCAAAGATGGCTACATGATCACCTTAGTTAACACCACGCAACAACCTATTTTAGCAAGCCTTGAAAATCGCGAACTACGTGAGCAAATTTTTAAAGCATCAACCAATCGTGCTGCTAAAACAAATGGCCCTATCATTATTAAAGAAACTAACCTGCGCGCACAAAAAGCAGAACTGTTAGGCTTTAAAGATTGGGCTTCTTATGTAATGACTTCACGCATGGCGCAAACTACTGATAACGTGTACGGTATTTTAGATGACCTAGCGCCAAAAGCCGTTGAAAAAGCGAAAGCAGAAGCACAAGCAATTCAAAAAGTAATTAATGATTCGGGTGAAAACTTTGAACTTAAACCATGGGATTGGTCTTTCTACGCAGAAAAAGTACGCGCTGAGAAATACGACCTAGATCCAGCCTTAGTTAAGCCTTATTTTGAAATGCAGTCGGTTATCCATAACGGCTTGTTCTTCGCTATGGAAAAACTTTACGGTATTACCTTTAAAGAGCGTAAAGACCTGCCGGTTTACCACGACGATGTAATGGCATTTGAAGTATTTAACGCCGATGGCAGCGCCATTGGTTTATTTTACATGGACCCATATGCACGTGAAGGTAAGCGTGGTGGTGCATGGATGAGTGCATACGTAAGCCAAAGCGGCTTAAAAGGCACTAAACCTGTTATTTACAACGCACAAAACATTCCAAAGCCGGCTGAAGGCGAGCCAACGCTCATGACGTTTGACGAAGTATCAACTATGTTCCACGAGTTTGGTCATGCGGCACACGGTTTATTCTCTGACGTTAAATACCCAAGCCTAGCAGGTACTGCAACAGCACGTGACTTTGTTGAATTTCCATCACAAGCACACGAAGATTGGATGATTGAACCAACGGTACTTGCTAACTACGCTAAACATTACAAAACTGGAGAGCCAATTCCTCAAGCACTACTTGATAAAGTACTTGAGTCGCAAAAGTTCAACCAAGGTTTTGGTACCACTGAATATTTAGCAGCAGCACTACTGGATATGGAATGGCATTCATTTGGTTCTGATAAGAAAATAACTGACGTACAGCAGTTTGAAAGTGACGCATTAAAGGCACATGGTATTGATTACTACCCTGTTCCGCCGCGTTATAAATCAAACTACTTTAGCCATACTTTTGCAGGTGGTTACTCAGCAGGTTACTACGCTTACCTGTGGACTGAAGTATTTGCAGCCGATGCGTTTGCTCACATGGAAAACAACGGTGGCTTAACGCGCGAAAATGGCGATAAGTTCCGTAAAGAGATCCTATCAAAAGGTAATAGCCGTGACTTAATGCAAAGCTACATTGAGTTTAGAGGCCAAAAACCAACGACTGATGCATTGCTTAAGCGCCGTGGTTTAGTTGATTAATTAATATTTTTAATCAACTGATATAAAAGCCCGCTTGCGGGCTTTTATTGTTTATAGAACAATATATAACAGATAAACTGACACCCTTACTTAAGACAAGATGAGTGTTATGGGCTATTTATTTGCAGTTACCCTTCTTTGGGCGTTTTCGTTTAGTTTAATTGGTGTGTATTTAGCAGGCCAAGTTGATGCGTGGTTTAGTGTGCTAATTCGTGTGGCTTTAGCAGCGTTAGTATTTTTGCCTTTTTTAAAGAAAATCCCCACCCCGCTTGCATGTAAACTCATGCTGATAGGCGCACTGCAACTGGGGGTTATGTATGGCTTTTATTACCACTCATTTTTGTTTTTAAGTGTGCCTGAAGTGCTATTATTTACTGTAATGACCCCGCTTTACATTACGCTTTTAAACGATGCGCTAAATAAACAGTTTAATCCGCAGTTTTTTATCGTCGCGTTTATTGCCGTGTTAGGGGCTATTACCATTCGTTATGAAAACTTAGACAGTAACTTTTTAGTCGGATTATTACTGGTTCAAGGCGCTAATATTAGTTTTGCCATCGGCCAAGTAACCTACAAACGATTAATGCTTAATAAACAACTCGATGATAAAACCGTATTTGGTTGGTTTTTTATTGGCGCACTAATTGTTGCAAGCGCCTGTTACGCCTTATTTGGTGATCTTAACAAATTACCAAGTACCTCAACTCAATGGGGCATACTGATTTATTTAGGTATTGTGGCCTCTGGTTTAGGCTACTTTATGTGGAATAAAGGCGCGACGCTTGTCAATGTTGGTGCGCTGGCGGTGATGAACAACTTACTTATTCCTGCCGGTATAATTGTTAATGTGCTTATTTGGAATCGAGACGCTGACCTACTTAGATTAAGCATTGGCGGGGGAGTGATGCTGGTTGCCTTAGTGGTAAACCAAATAATGACTAAATCAGCAAATTAATCACTCTGTAGTGAAATTGTCATTAATAATTAGTAAGGTAGCGTCCACTTTTATTTTTAAGGACAAATAATGAAGCGCATACCTTTTCTGACAACTTTTTTATTATTAAGCTCACTTACTGGCTGTGATGACGATGTAAAAATAGTCGAAAAAGAAGTGGTTGTTACCAACACTGAGGTTGAAATTGTTGAAGTACCTACCCCAGTTATTGTAGAAGTAGCACAAGGCACTAATATTCAACTAGGTACTCGCCCAGACTACCTAGTTGACGATATGGCTAGCAGCGCACTAAAAACAAAATTAGAATCGTGCAAGGAAGGTCCTTTTTACCGTACTGATTTTTCAATTGGTCACCGTGGTGCTCCCATGCAATACCCAGAACACACTAAAGAATCTTATATTGCAGCCGCTCGTATGGGAGCAGGTGTTGTCGAATGCGATGTAACCTTTACCAATGATAAAGAGCTAGTATGTCGTCATTCTCAGTGCGACTTGCACACCACCACCAATATTTTAGCCATTCCAACATTGGCTGCTAAATGCAGTGAACCATTTACCCCAGCAAACTCTAACAGTGGCACGCCTGCTTCAGCTAAATGTTGTACCAGTGATATTAGTTTGGCAGAATTTTTAACTCTTGAGGGCAAGATGGATGGCGCAAACACCAGTGCCACCAATGTTAGCGATTACATGAAAGGTACACCCAGTTGGCGCACTGACTTATACGCCACCTCTGGTACACTCATGACCCACAAACAAAGTATTGCACTCTTTAAAGAGCTGGGAGTAAAAATGACCCCAGAGCTTAAATCCCCTCAAGTAAGTATGCCTTTTAACGGTATGACCCAAACGCAATACGCACAAAAAATGCTGGATGAATACACGCAAATGGAAGTACCCGCCTCGCGAGTGTATCCGCAATCATTTAATTTAGCCGACGTAGAATATTGGATTAATACTAATCCTGAATTTGCAGCGCAGAGTGTCTATTTAGATGGGCGCGACAGCAATGTAGGGTTTGATCCAAACAACGCTGCAACATGGCAGCCAAGTATGGCAGAGCTCGTAAACGACGGCGTTAAAATTATTGCGCCACCCATATGGATGCTATTAAGCATAGATAACAACAGTAATATTGTCCCCTCACAGTATGCCATTGACGCTAAAGCCGCGGGGCTTAATATCATTGCATGGAGTCTTGAGCGCTCAGGCCCTCTAAAACAAGGTGGCGGTTATTATTATCAGTCAATTAGTGATGTTATAGATAACGATGGCGATATGTTCACTGTGGTTGATGTGTTAGCGCAAGACGTAGGTGTAATGGGTATCTTTTCCGATTGGCCAGCAACCGTAAGTTACTATGCTAGTTGTAATAACATGCCTGCAAGTATTTAAACTTTAAGACGTGTTTATTTTATCGCGCTCAGTTACCATATATTTTATATATTATTTAATTGAGCGCTTTTATGATCATCCAACACCACCATGCTGACTTGCCTACCCCAACGGGTTTAATGCGCACCACGGTTTATCGCCCACACGCTCACGGGCAATTCCCAGCCATTATTTTTTACTCTGAGATTTTTCAGCAAACCGCACCGATTGCTCGCAGCGCTGCTATTTTAGCAAGCCATGGTTTTGTGGTACTTGTGCCAGAAGTATTTCATGAACTTAACCCTATCGGGACAGTGCTTGCTTATGATGATGCGGGTAAAGATAAAGGCAATAACGATAAATGGGCAAAACCGCTTGAATCTCACGACAGCGATACCCAAGCGTTAATCGACTTTGTACAAACACACGATTATTGTACTGGCTCTGTGGGTGCAATGGGTGTTTGTATTGGTGGGCATTTAGCTTATAGGGCCGCATTAAACCCCGCAATAAAAGCCGCTTTTTGCTTATATGCCACTGATATTCATAGCGATACTCTTCCCGCACATAAAGGGAATAATTCATTTGAACGTATGGCCGATATACAAGGTGAAATCCACTTTATTTGGGGAAAACAAGACCCCCATGTGCCACAACAAGGTCGCGACAAAATTTATCAACAAGCGGTTAGTACGGGTATTAATTACCAATGGCAAGAAGTGAACGCGCAACATGCCTTTATGCGTGATGAAGGCGAGCGGTACGACGCAGCACTTGCTATCACCATGTATCAACAAGCCGTTGCTTTGTTTAACCGAGTGCTTTAAGCGCTATTATTTAAGCATACCTAATGCGGTATGTTGCTTTACAAAATACGCTTTTAAATAATCAATAAACAAACGCAGTTTTTTAGAGCCCGCCGCCCCAGGCGGGAACACCCCATAAAGTTCAATGTCTTTGCTTTTATAATCATCAAGTATAATTTGCAGCAAACCCGCTTGTACTTTTGGCCATGCATCGTAAAGTGGAATACGACCAATACCATGCCCCGCCTCTACAAACGCAGTGCGTGCAGCTGCGTTATTGGTGCTTAAACTACCTTGCATTGTAATATCGACCTTTTTGCCTTCTTTTTGTAAGGTCAGCGTTTTACTGCTTAATTGATAAACCACCCATTGATGCTTTGCCAACTCATCGGGTGTGGTGGGTTTACCAAAATGCGCAAAATAATCGGGCGCACCACAAATACAGGTACTCATAGTGGTGAGCTTAGTGGCTTGTAAGTTCGAATCGCGCAGTGCAACCCCTCTAATTGCAAAATCAAACCCGTGCTTAATAATATCCACAACGTCATCCGTGAGCTGTAAATCTATATCAATTTTAGGGTACTGACGTTTAAAGGTATTTATTGCCGGTACAATTAACTGCATCCCTACATTTACAGGGCAACTTATTTTTAATAGCCCTTGAGGTTCACTTTTTATATTTTCTATTTGCTGATTAGCGGCATTAGCTTGCTCTGTAATAACACGGCAACGCTCATAATAGGCCATTCCGGCTTCGGTTAGCGCCATGGTGCGGGTAGAACGGTTAAGTAGCGTCACTTCGAGCTGTGTTTCTAATTTTTTTAAGTGATAACTCGCTACAGCACGGGTCAGCCCTAATTGTTTTGCCGCTGCAGTTAAGCTGCCCTGCTCTACAATTTGTGCAAATACCACCATGCTTTTTAACTGTTCAAACGAGACTTTCATAGGTGCTCCAATGCGGTTTTAACTTCAACCCTCTTATTGTATCAATTATTGAATCAATTAAGTTAAATTTATCATCGTTGTTTAAAGCTCTCTTAGTGCATATAGTATTTATCAAGCAAGATTAATTAATTTAAATCATCATAAGGAATACCTTACATGGCTAAAAAAATACTAATGGTTCTTACATCACATGCAGAGCTTGGTAACACAGGCGAAAAAACTGGTTTTTGGGTAGAAGAATTTGCAGCCCCTTATTACGCATTTGTTGATGCAGGTATTGAAGTGACATTGGCTTCTCCAAACGGCGGTCAGCCACCGATTGACCCAACTAGTACACTTGCTGATTTTCAAACTGAGGCAACCAAACGTTACGATGCAGACAGTGGTGCACAAACACTGATGGCAAATACCAAAGTTTTAAGCGAAGTAAACTCTTCTGATTATGACGCCGTATTCTACCCTGGTGGTCACGGCCCTTTATGGGATTTAGTCGATAACACCGATTCTGTATCGCTCATTGAAAGCTTTATTAAAGAGCAAAAGCCAGTCGCTGGCGTGTGTCATGCAAGTGCGGTATTTTTAAATGTTAAAGACGCTGATGGCAATGCATTAGTCGCCGGTAAAAAAGTAACGGGCTTTACTAACAGCGAAGAAGCTGCTGTACAACTTACTGACATTGTTCCATTTTTAGTTGAAGACGAACTTATCAAAAAAGGTGGCGATTACCAAAAAACCGACGACTGGGGCGTGCTTGCTCTTGAAGATGGTTTATTGATCACCGGTCAAAACCCAGCAAGCTCAGAACTTGCAGCTAAAAAGCTATTAACTAAACTAGGTTAATAGCAGCCAACAACTCAAATCAGCACAGCATTTTATGCTGTGCTTTTTTAATTGCTTTTCATTACCTTATACAATTCCTATACTGGCAACACTTTCGGTAAATTAGGATCACACTATGGCCACTAAACCAAACACGCTTTCACTTATTACCAGTACCCGCTTTGCTATTTTTAGCATTATTATTATTTGTTTTGTATTGCAGCTTATTAATAGCCTACCTGGCATTAATTTAAACGGTTTAGGTATTTATCCCAGAAGTATTCAAGGGTTGGTTGGTATTCTTTGTGCTCCCTTTTTACACGGTAGCTGGTGGCATTTTGCCAGTAATATGTTGCCATTTGCTGTATTAAGCTGGTTAATTTGCCAGTACAGCGTACAGCGCTTTTATAGTGTATTTATATTCACCGCTTTAGTAGGTGGCTTATTAGTTTGGATGTTTGCCCGCAGTAATATTCATGTGGGTCTAAGCGGTGTCATCTATGGTTTGTGGGGCTTTATTTTATGCTATGGCATTGTAAGACGTTCATTTAAATCGATTTTCATCGCTATTATCGTAGCATTTTTATACAGTGGCTTTATCTGGGGCGTATTACCGCAGCGTTTTCATATCTCGTTTGAGAGCCATTTTTTTGGTGCATTAAGTGGATTGTTTTTAGGTTATAAACTAGCAAAAGCAGATAAATTAAAAAATCAGCAAGCAACAACTAAAACACGCGTTTAATAAAGATAGAGGTTATTTATGAGTGAAAACAACGAATACATCCCGCCTAAAGTATGGACATGGGACAATGAAAGTGGTGGTAAATTTGCTAGTATAAATCGCCCCATTGCAGGCGCTACTCATGACAAAACATTACCGATTGGCGAACATCCATTTCAGCTTTATTCGCTGGCAACACCCAATGGCCAAAAAGTTAGTATTATGTTTGAAGAGCTTTTAGAGCTTGGCTTAACCGATGCCGAATACGATGCGTATTTAATTAATATTGGTGAAGGCGATCAGTTTGGCTCTGACTTTGTTGATATCAACCCGAACTCAAAAATACCCGCGCTGATGGATCATTCAACCACACCGCCAACACGCATATTTGAGTCAGGTGCTATTTTACAATACTTAGGCGAAAAATTTGATGCCTTTATTCCTAACGATCTCAAAGCCAAAACACAATGTCGTAATTGGCTGTTTTGGCAAATGGGATCGGCGCCTTATTTAGGTGGCGGCTTTGGTCACTTTTACAGCTATGCGCCAACCAAAATGCAATACCCGATTGACCGTTTCACCATGGAAACTAAGCGTCAGCTAGATGTACTAAACCGCCATTTAAGTGACAACGAATACATGGCAGGCAGCGAATATTCAATTGCCGACATTGCTATTTGGCCGTGGTATGGCTCACTGGTTTTAGGTGACCTATACGACGCGGCAGAGTTTTTAGATGTTGCATCTTATACCCATGTGGTTCGTTGGGCTAAACAAGTGGCTGCACGCCCAGGCGTAAAACGAGGTCGTCGTGTTAATCGTACGTGGGGCCCGGAAGAAGAGCAAATGGCAGAGCGCCACACGGCCCAAGACTTTAAATAAAAGTCAAAAAAGTTCAAGAAGCCAGCTGCTTAGCTGGCTTTTTTATGTCCATTAATAAAAAAATACTGAATCATATTTCAGTTTTATATTTTTATAAAAAATTAAATAATTTCCTTTTAAAACAGGAAAACACGCCAAAGTAGACTAACTTTAATAAAAATTACTAACATAAAGTTTATTATGCAATCTTTGGTTTGTGTACTCCTCTTAAGTGTACTTTATATTGCAGCACTTCCTTTAAGTGCACGCAGCGAAGATGTAAAAACATTAACGCTCTACCATGACTCAGACTATTCAAACCATTACGAATCGGCCTATGCAATGAAGATGGGGTGCTGACTGCTTTAGCAGAGATTAATCATAACGTGCAAGATTATCAGCTCACACTGATTGAAAAAGACAACCGAGGTAATGCGAATCGCAGCTTATTGCACATGCAGCAGTTTCTAAAAGACCCCAATGCACTGGTTTTTATTGGTGGATTGCACTCCCCGCCCTATATAAAAAACAGAGAGTTCATCAATAAAAACAAACTATTACTACTACTGCCTTGGGCTGCAGGAGGGTCTATTACCCGATACCCTAGCGATGATAACTGGGTATTTAGGCTCTCGGTAGATGATACAAAAGCCGGTTATAGAATGGCCCAATTTGCAACGCAAACTCTAAATTGCAAAAATCCGCTCTTACTTTTAGAAGACACGCCATGGGGAAAATCAAACAACAACACCATGCTTAAGGCCTTTGGTGATATAAAACCACAAGTAGAATGGTTTAACTGGAACACAAAAATAAATAACGCCAAATTAATGCTACATCAAATAAAAAATACACCTGCAGAGTGTATTTTATTTGTTGGAAATGCCATTGAGGGGGCTGTATTTATAAATGCGATGGCAAGTTTTGCCAAAAATGAACGCCTTCCTATTGTTAGTCATTAGGGAATAACGGGTGGGGGTATTTTTGCCAACGTTGAGCAAGCCATAAAATCAAACTTGAGCTTACATTTTATACAAAGCTGTTTTTCATTTTTAAAAACGCCGCAAACCGCTTTAACTAAAAATGTTATAGCACAAAGCTTATCCCTCAAGCCTACCCCTGTAGCACCCACTGAGTTAATTTCTCCGGCTGGAGTTATTCATACCTACGACTTAACAAAACTATTATTACAGGGCATATCACAAATAACTTTAACCGATAATACAGAGCACAACAGAGCAAAAATTAAACATGCACTTGAAAACTTAACCATGCCAGTTAATGGCTTAATAAAACAATACCAACGTCCTTTTGCTGTGTGGTCAGCTAATAGTATTGATGCCCACGAAGCACTTGGTTTTGACGATTTATGCATGGCAAATTATCAGCCAGATGGAAAAATACACATTATCGAAAACCCAATAGGCAATGTTGAGTAATGCGAGCATTAATAAATAAAAATTTAAGCTCTCAACAAATAATGCTTTTTATACTTTTTTAGCATTGAGCTTAATATTATCAGTAACTATTTCTTTACTGTTTGTTGGTCATCGTGCAAATACAGCTATCTATGATTTGCAAAGTAAAAGTCTTGAGATTGAATCTAAACTCACCACCAGCTACCTCACACTATTTTTAGAAACAAGAACACAAATTCTTAATGACCTTGCTCGTCAACCTATTTTATCTAACGCCATAATGGGGTCAGACACCTCGAAAGCGCTACTCCAAGATTACCTTTTTCAATATAAAATAATGGGGAGCACCGAAAAAATAACGATTATAAACGTACTAAAAGAGGTGGTTTTTAGTAACGATCCTTCGCTTAACGAGCTGAGCATAATTGAGCAACCATGGATAAATAGCTTACTTGAAGAGCAAACAGAAAAGGCGGTGATATTAAATAAGCCAACCAATACTGACCTATTCACCATTGCGGTGCCTATAAAATATAATAACTTTACTGAGGGCGTGCTTATGGTGCAATTTAATACGCCAATGACCCAGTTACTACCGACCGACTTTGACCGTAAAAGTCATGGACTGACTTTAGCAGGCCCATGGGTTTTTATTCTAATTTAAATCAAGATGACGAGTATGTCAGTATTGGCCAAAACCTCATTGGCAATACAGATATAACATTAAACTACTACATTACTAGCAATTTAATTGCTGCTAAAACTACTCGCTTCATAATCGATATTGCTATATCAATTATTGTAAGTATGGCTTTATCGTCGTTATTCCTGTTTGTATTTGGTCGGCACTTACTACTAAACCCGTTTAAGCTTTTAGAATCCTCAAGAGAAGCTATAAAGCAAAGTGAAGCGCGTTACGAACTGGCGGTTAAGGGCAGTAATGATGGTATTTGGGATTGAGATATTGTTACAAATGAAGTATATTTTTCTCCCCGTATTAGCGTATTGCTTGGCTACGACGAAAACGATAAAAACGCTTTGCCTCACTGTGCTGATGCACTTTATAAGTTACTTCACCCTGATGATATAACCAAGCATAAAAAGCAAATAGCAAATCACTTAATTAGCAACACTCCCTTTAATTACGATTATAGATTAAAAACTAAATCAGGCGCTTATCGTTATTTTACAGTAAAAGGGATGGCACTGCGCAATGAGCATAATAAAGCAATTAGAATGGCAGGCTCTGTAACTGACATTACTGAGCAAAAACGTTCTCAAAAAGCATTAAAGCAAGCAAAAGAGCAAAATGATTTATTAGCGCAGGCAATCGAATCGTGTAATGTGGGTATTTCTATAGCCGATGCGAGTGTGCAAGGCTTTCCTTTAGTCTTTTTAAACTCTGAATTTGAAAAAATAACAGGCTATAGTAAAGAGGAAATGCTAGGAATAAATTGCAGCTTACTTCAAGGGCCAAACACCGATAAGAACGCAATAGATATTATTACTAATGCAATAAAAACATTAAAAACTCAACGTATAGAGATACTAAATTATAAAAAAGATGGCACGGAATTTTGGAATAGCCTACAAATCTCACCTGTTTTTAACCAGCAGCAACAGCTCACAGCTTATGTGGGAATTCAGCAAGATATCACTGAGCAAAAAGCAGCGAATCAATTATTAATTGAAGCAAAAGCGGCGGCTGAACAGGCTAACATTGCCAAAAGCGAGTTTTTAGCAGCAATGAGTCATGAAATTCGCACGCCTATGAATGGCGTATTAGGCATGCTTAATTTGATTTTAGATAGCTCATTAAATGAAAAACAACACCACCAGGTAAGCATTGCACTTAATAGTGCAAACTCCTTACTAAATATTATTAACGATATTTTAGACTTTTCAAAAGTGGATGCCGGTAAACTTGAGGAATTAGAGTTTAACCTTTGTAACATGCTCGACGATTTTATCGAAACAATAGCAATTCATGCCCACAGTAAAAATATTCAGTTAATGCTAGATGTAGAGCATCTTGAATACGCTTTTGTCATTGGTGACGCCGGACGCCTCAAACAAATTTTAACAAACTTAGTAAATAATGCGCTTAAATTTACTCATGAAGGCGAAGTGCAAGTTATTGCTAAACTCACACCGATTAACAACAATCAAGTGTGTTTTAGCTGCCAAGTAATAGACTCTGGAATTGGTATCTCTGCAGCTCAACAAGCCAAGCTATTTAAATCATTCTCTCAAGTTGACTCTTCAACAACGCGAAAATATGGTGGTACGGGCTTAGGCTTAGCGATTGTTAAAAAGTTATGCCACCTAATGGAAGGTGATATACAGGTACAATCTAAAGAAAATAAGGGCAGTAACTCTAGCTTTAATGTTGTTCTAAAACGCAGTAAAAACCCACAAAAAGTATTACCCCCTATCGCTATGTCATCGTTAAATATTTTAATTGTGTGCAGCAATCAAACTCAATCTTCTATTTTACACAAGCAGTTTACTAAATGGGGAGCAACAGCCGTAATCAGCCCATCCGCAAAGCAGGCTGTGAAAACATGTCAGCAATATATCGAAAAACAAAACCTTTGTTTTGATTTAATTATGATTGATATGCAGCTAAGTGACGGCGATGCTTTAACCTTAAGTAAAACCCTTGATAAAGAAGTAGATCTTATGGCTGCGCATGTTGTTTTAATGACCACGGGTGAGCTAAATAAACAGCGCGATTTATATCAAGCGTCTCGGTTTTCAGCCATTGTTACAAAACCCATAATCACACAAAATCTTTTTAAGATGCTATCGACCTGCTTTAGCGGTAAACAGCAAAGTAATAACAGCCTCATTACTAAGGGTTTATCTGACACTCAGCCTTTGTCTAGCGATGATATTGTGTGGGACAAAAGTATTCGTATTTTACTGGTTGAAGATAACAACATTAATCAAATCGTCGCCTCTACCACGCTTAAAAAGATAGGAATTAACAGCATTGATATTGCAGAAAATGGCCAACACGCGCTCGAATATTTAAAACAAACAACTTCCCATAACCCGTACTCACTCATTTTAATGGATTGCCAAATGCCGGTGATGGATGGTTACCAAGCCACAACCCATATAAGAGTGAATGAAGCTGGAAGTAAAAACCCTCCGATTACTATTATTGCTATGACAGCAAACGCAATGGTGGGCGATAAAGCTAAGTGCTTACAGGTTGGAATGAACGACTATATTTCTAAGCCTATTGCGCAAGACATATTATTTAAAAAACTCCTAAAATGGTTGCCATATGAGCTTAAAAACAATGGGTAAAGTAGATATGTTAATCATATCATCTTAATATATATAAATATTTGTACTTATACAGCGGTAAAATAGAGTGAAAAAACTAGGGCGTGTTGATCTTTGTGGTATGAAAAACAAACAGCATGAAGATAAGGTATAATTGAATTCGCCAGAAAACTTTACACCGAACCTACATGCCAAGATTAATGCTAACAGACGGGACATGGAATGTCTTATCAAAAGTAATGTACTTAAGTGGTCGAATTTATAATAAGCCCGACCATAGAAAAACGCTCGAAGGCATACTGTATAAGATGCGCACAGGTATTCCATGGCGAGATTTACCTTCTGATTTTGGCCGTTGGAGTGCTATCTACAGACGGTTTAATTTATGGTCCAAAAAAGGGATTTTGAATGAACTGTTTCGCGCATTATCTCGTGATGCGGACATGGATTGGGTCTTCATTGATGGCAGTATTGTCAGGGCTCATCAACATAGTTGCGGTGCAAGAACTGCTGACAATGAATCAATTGGAAAGAGCCGAGGTGGAAATTCTACGAAAATTCATCTTGCAGTCGATAGCGGAGGGTTGCCTGTTTATTATGAATTATCCTGTGGAAATACGCATGATATCGTCCATGCAGAGTCACTCGTAGCTAATTGCCCAACAAGTAATATGGTTGTCGCAGATAAAGGCTACGACAGTGAAAAACTGAGAGCGTTTGTTCGTGATAATAACGCTACACCCGTTATTCCACGTAAGGGCAACAGTTTAGTAGGCAATGAAGATATTGACTGGTGCATGTATAAATATCGGCACTTGGTTGAGAATGCATTTGGCCGTATTAAGCAATATAGAGGGATAGCCACGCGGTATGAAAAGCTTGAACGAAATTATCATTCAATGCTCGCTTTAGCATTTACTATGATGTGGCTACCAATGTGGGCTGATTGATATATGTACTACAAAGATCAACAGCCCCTA
>NZ_AUTH01000107.1:0-6127 GCF_000497975.1 Pseudoalteromonas sp. TB41
CTTACATCAAGTGCTTTTTCAAGGCACTCTAATGCAAGAGTGCCTGCATGCTTTTTAGTTTTTTCAACACTACTTAGAATATGCCATGGCAATGGCATATTGTGAGTAATACTGAGCAGAACACCAAAGCGAGGCTTTAAACGCGCAATAGTGCGGCGCATCCATGTATTAGCACGGAACTGGCTCCCCGCTTTTTTCTCGGTGTAACGATCAATGTATTTACGGGCCATGCGACTTTGCAGCGATACAGGCACTTTTTCCAAGTTGCTAGCAAGGTAATTAAAGTCGTCAATATCAGTAATAGACGAAATTAAGCCCTTAGCTATGCTTGATAGGTTAAGGGCGTCAAGGTCGATCGGGATTGGGTTAGCCATTACAGTTTAAGCGCCTGCTTTATATCGCTAACCGCTTTGGCTTTTAACTTCACAATGTCTGTTGCATGTATAGCGGGAAAATTAGGTTCTTGTGTATAGCCGATTAAGTTAAACAAAGTTTGTATATCATTAACCTTGTCAGCTCTCCAAAAGCGGCCTGTTCTATGCTCTGGGTTTTTACCCATGTAATCTAAAATCAGTTGGTGCAGTAGACCGCAATCTGAAAAGTCATCACCTGTTGACCACATAACACGGTCTGCCATTACTTCTATCTGACAAAGCCAATCAACGAATGAATCCAAGGCAAAAACAATATCAGTGCCCAAGTCTTCATCATCAGGGTAATTGGTGCGTAAGTAGTGTCCCCACTGAGAATTAAACGCGGCTGTTGCAGTGCCTAATCGGTCTTGTTTTTCTGGCGATATAACCTCGTGAAAATCAGCGCCAATTACACCTGTTTTAGGGTCAAAAAATACCGCCGCAATTTCAACGATCATTGCGCTTGGGCGATTATCTAAACGAGTTAAATGCACCATTACATTGTTCATGCTGCACCGCCGTCTAATTCAAGTTCAATTAGGTCAAAATCCGCACCGCGTTGAACTGCGTCTAGGGTTTCGCTTAGGCGGTCGTAAATTGGCGCGTATTCAATATGGTCAACTGCAATTAATTGCACTACTGGCATTAGGTCAGTCAGGCAGTTTTCACACTCCATCAGCATGGCAACCGTTGGGCGCTTGGCTAAATTTTTAATAGTAAAATTGGCTTGGTCTACCGCATGTAAAACGATATTGCGTAGTAATTGCTGATTTTTAGATAGATCTTGGTCTTTGATAGTGGTCATTTTTAGTATTCCTTTGGGGTTTTGTTGGTTGTTATTTCACAACGCCAAGCGCTGAGAATATGGCGCGGAACTCGTCGGTTCTATCGCCAAGGTAGGTAATGAAACAGCCTTTTGGGGCGCCTTTTTTTACATTCCCTTGTGGGTCGTTAAAGTGTGTGCGGCCATCAATAAAGCAGCTTAAGCCTGCGTTTAATAACTTTTGACACCATGCTTCTGAGCTATTAACAAAGGTGATGTTCATTGCTTCTTTAAAGTTACCTTGTGCATATTGGTCTAAGTAGTAGTCAATCCAATCGCCGTTGCTTGCTATATCTTCGGTAATGCAGTGGCCGCGATACTTATGGTAGCTCGGGTCGTTACATATTTTTTTAACGCACTTTGGTTTGCAGGCAAGTTCACCTTTATTAAATGGGTGGTTTAACCACACCGTTTCGCCTATCCAATTTTGTGTTAATGCATCATCTTCTTTAGTGAAGTAATGCGCTGCTTTTACTGACTTATTAGCAATCGCATTACTTGCAGGATCTAAATCAATAACGGGGAACATTTTGTGCACATACTGCAAAACTTTAGCTGGCGTATAGAACTCAACATTGCCACTGTCTTGGTTGATTAGCTGATCGGGAGTCATGGCCGTTCCTTAGTGTGAACTAACGGTTAAGTGTGAGTAGTCTGTGTTGGCATGTTCACGCGGGGCGTTTTTTACAAATTTAGCCGGTGCCATGGCATTGGCATCGGTGAATGCTTTAACCAGTGCTTGTAACTGCAAAATGGCTTTGTGAATTTTTAAGCGGGTTTCGGCGCTAAAATTGGCAAAGCCTTTTTCAAGGTCATGGCGTTTTAGGCCTGCGGTAAAACACACGATAGTGCGCTCTTGCTCGCTTAATACTTGAGTGTAAACGTACTCTGGCGTGTGGCGTTCACTGCCCATTAATGCTTTTATTTCAGCTAAGCCTTTTGGTATGTGGCGCCCTTCTACTGCTTTTAGTGGTGCAGGTTGTGCGTTTTCGGTTTGTTTAACGAGTGCATTTGCCATGGTTATGCTCCTAGTTGTTTACGCTTTGCCACTCTGCGCGGCCTTGCTCGTAACGGGTTTGTAAATACGCGCCCAAGTCACTCACGTTTACCAAGGTTGGCGAACGTTCTGAATCAATTGCTTTAAATGTAGGAAACGGCAACTGTGCAGCTTTGGCTTTTTGCTCAGCGGTTTTAGGCTGTATGCCCAAATGCTCAACGCAAACATCTTTAAGCTTTACAATGGGCGTTTCGTAACGCGCCAATAGCGCAAAGGTCATGTTCATGCTGCTGCACCTTCTGCATGCGCTTTTAGCTGATCACCAAATTGGTTATGAAAGTGTTCCGGTGTCATTGAGCGCCAAATGTTAATGTCGGTCGCTAACCAAAAAACACGGTCGCCAGCTATACGGTGGCTTGGTGGAAATTTATTTGCGGCCATTAGCTTGTAAATCATTGCGCGAGAAATACAGCAAAGCTCTGTAATATCTTTAGCTCTTAAAAACTTTTCGCTTTCGCTAATTGGCTCACCTAGTAGTGTTGTGCGGTATTTTTTAGTATCCATTCTTTATTCCTCATCGTATTTAATAGCACCGTGTACAGTTCCATTTTTTGTACTTTTTATGCTAACCTAGTTAGTTATAAGGACTTTTTGCTATTAAAACCACAATAAAGGACACAGCAAAAACCCTTAACAATTAAAAGGTGCCGTATGTGGCACTAATGACAACTTTAGATCACAAAGAGGCACCATGTCAACATCACTTGGCGATAAAATAAAATTAATTCGTGGTACTACTGGTTTAAATCAAATTAAATTTTCTGAGTTGGTAGGTATTGGCATTAGCTCGTATAAAAAGTATGAGTCAGGCAATCGTGATGTTGGCGCACAATCTTTACTCTCTATTGCTAATCACCCGCAATTTAAAAAATATGCGTTATGGCTGATAACAGGCGAGACAAATCCGGCCGCTGGGCAGTTTGCACCTGGCGATGTGATTGATGAACTTGGCTTGTTAAATGAAGAAGAATTTGAAGAACAGTTTATTGATACGTCGATAAAATCGTTAATGATGTTTTTCCATCTTGATTGGTTTAGGGTAAACCCAGACAAAAAGATTGATATTAACGACTGCGGCAAATTATTACTAAAAGACTTAAAACCAATAATTGACGCACGCGCAAGCAAACCCGCGAACAGCCAAAAAACAGCATAAAAAAAGCCCGCATTAAGCGGGCTTAGTTTATATAATCATTTGCGAACGTGATAATTTAGTTAACCTCTCTAAACTATCCCCATTTATTAACAGCTCTAAAAATTCCATTTGGTTACATTGATAGCGCTGCTTGTGGATATGTTTTTTATTGACTAATTCAAATAAATCAAACACCACACTTCCTAAGTACATTTCGTTCTTATCCCTATCCCAGCCCATCTGATCACCAAATTGGACTTGCAATGTAATGTTGTTGTTTTTTGCAGGAAAATTATCACCCATTTTGAATTTTAAAATTGGCCCTTGAGTCCAAACCATTGAGCCTACTTTATCTTTGATTCGCTGTTCATATTTTATATCAAGCGCATCTCTGAACGTATAAGGCACATTAAAATACCAGTTATCGTTGTTTAACGTTCCTTGGCTTAATGCTGAGTTGTAATAAACACTAGGGTGAGTGGCTAATTCTCTCTTTATTTTGGTTTTATCAGTGCTAGGCCACATTGTTTTTAAATGCTTTAAGGTTGCGCTTTCTAAAAATTTAAATTTTATACTCTGGTTGCACAGTAACTCTTTGCACCATGTAAACAAACGATCAGCGGCGGTATTAAGGTAGCTATAAGATATGGCTGCTTTCTTTTTCTTGTGACGAACAACCCAATTTTTCGTACGCTTTATTGTGACCTCTTTAAAATCACCTGTTTGCTCATCAATTTCTAGCTCTGTTCTGTATTCTTCAAAACATACCTGTAGTTCTGGCAGTTTTTTAGGGTTACCGTTTTTAAACCTTGCATAGATTGAAAGATCTTTTGTATTTTCGTTCAATTCAATCAACCATTGCTCAACTGGGAAATGTGGTGCTATCGCATTTTTTATGTCTGCGAGTGTTTGCTGTGGTTCTACCTTTGGTGGTTGGCTAATCTCTGATGATCTATCTTTTGTTAGTTCGCCATTTTCAGCAATGACTTGTATTCGTTCCATGAGGAAGGTTTTTAAAGCGTTGGTGGTATAACACTTGGCTCTTACTTTATTGCCTTTAATGCTTATAGGCCCTAAAACACGAGATTGCCCGCTCATGCTACCACCGTTGTAGATCACGTTTATTTTTTGTTTTGTATCAATTGCATTTTGAATTTGCTGTTCTGCGTCCATGATCTTCCCTTTTCATTTAAAGGGATAGATTAAGTTAGCGTTCAGTTTTTAACAAGCTGGGGATTTATACAGGCATTAAAAAACCCGCATTAGCGTAATGCAGATCAGTTAAGAATATTTTTATGATCACTTGACTGATCTTTCCATGGCTTCAAAATCCGATATTAGAAATAATATCGGATTTTTTTATGTCTCTCATTCAGCACTTCGATAACATGTCTTCATTTTTAAATGATGTACATACACTAGATAAACTTAAACAGGTTCTTGACCCTGATATTCTTGAGCAAGCATTTAAACATGCAGGTGTTGCTACTGTGCGTAAAAGGCGATTACCGCTAGAAGCTGTTATGTGGTCTGTAATTGGAATGAGTTTATTCCGAAACGAAACCGTTTGGGATATCGCTAATAGACTCGACATCTCTTTACCCGGAAAAAACAAACTAGTAGCGCCAAGTGCGCTAGTTCAAGGTCGGCAAAGGTTAGGCTATGAGTCAGTCCAACATACATTTCAATTACTTGCACACAAAACCTTTTCCACCCAGTCTTTTGAACAATGGTGCGGACTTAATTTACTCGCTGTAGATGGCGTTAGTTTTCGAACTCATGATAATCAAGAAAACAGAGAAGCATTTGGCAGTGACAGTAATCAACATGGAGAAGTAAGCTACCCACAAGTACGAATGTGTAGCCTTATGGAAGTATCTAGCCATTTACTGTTAGATAGCAGCTTTGACTCCCGTCGCATAGGTGAAATGAGCTTAGCTCAACGACTATTACCAGCCGTACCAGATAATTCTCTTACCTTGTTTGACCGCGGCTATTACTCATTAGGACTGTTGTATCAATGGCAAAACCAAGGAGATAACACTCACTGGATGTTACCCGCGAGGAAGGATTTACAGTATCAAGTTGAACATAGTATAAATGACAATGATAAAATAGTGATTTTGTCCACAAGTCCTCAAGCCAGAAAGAAATTTGAGTCATTACCAGAGACCATGATGGCAAGATTAACCACCTATAAAGTGGATGGAAAAAGCTATCGTGTACTCAGCTCTCTCATTGACCCTTTACGATTTCCATATGAAGAATTAACAGAGGTTTATACTCAACGCTGGGAAATTGAGCTGGCGTTTAGAGAAATAAAGCAGGGATTGAATCATAGCAAACACACGTTACGTAGTAAGAAACCAGACATGGTACGTCAAGAGTTATGGGGGTTATTACTCGCTTACAATTTAATACGTATCATCATGCTTGATGCAACTAAAGATGAGGATATTTTGCCTACACAGCTAAGCTTTAGCCAATCTATGCGACAGGTTATCGCTTTCTTTATGTTTACGCCAATACATAGTGCAAGTAAGTTGCCTATTCATTACGATGAGTTACTGACAACACTTAGATTGTTTATTTTACCCGATAGATTACCAGATAGGCATTATCCAAGGGTGATAAGAAAGAAGCCGAATAAGTACCCCTATAAAAGAAAATGCCAGTCAGTTCTTAACTGACTGGCATTA
>NZ_AUTH01000108.1:0-6092 GCF_000497975.1 Pseudoalteromonas sp. TB41
TCTTCATTTAATAACGTGGCTTGTAACCCGCCTAAGTAATCGGCCAAGCCATACACTTGTTGCACGGGGTCATATTGGCGAACCCAAATAATGTCGCGCTTTTTATATTTTTTTACTTGGCTATTACGCTCAAGCACTACCGCGCCACCATCACCGCCAACACGGGTACGGTAACTAGGTAGCGGAAACAACCTAACAATTTGCCCAAAGCCATTACGTATTTTTAATAGTGCCACATCGCCAAATTGCACCAGGTTTAAAAAGCCCGCTTGTACTTGCTGTGCACTCATACCACCGCTAATAAAACGGCTCGCGGCCATGTTTGCACGGCTTTGCACTATGCCGCCGTGCTGGGCGTTACGCCGTGTTAAGTTGGCTAATAAATGGCGGTCTACTGGCGGCTCCCAGTAATTATCCATATCGTTATAAAGCAGCGAGTCGTAATCGGTTAGCCACATGTCGGGCATTACTTGCTCAGGCAAGCCAAACACAACGGGCGCATTTTGTTTATTTTGTTGATCGTGCGGCTGGTCAGTTAACTGCTCAGCGTTTTGGTCTAATTCTGCATGGTCCATCGTGATTTTCTCTTATGTGCATGGTTAAGGGGTTCGTTAATAACAGCGTGGCTAATAGCAAAAAATACGTCTGCATGGCCTATGGTGTTATCTCGGCTGGCTTTAAAGGTTATGGCACCGCCCGACTCGGTACTGGTGCGGCGTATTGAAAGGCAGCTCATAGCTATATCTTTATGGGATGCATCCCATTCAAGTCGGCCACCTTCAATCAGGTCGATCATTTTAAGTACTAAGCGGGTTTTACTGCCTACGCTGTAATGTATGGCGGTGGCTTCACGCGGGTAAAGTGTGGTGAGTGAGTCAAACACCCCCGCGCCAATGCCGGTGGTATCTACACCAATATAAGTAACGCGATACTTAGCGTATATTTTTTGAATTTCGCTCACGTGGTGCGAAAAGTTCATCCCGCGCCAATAGTGTTTTTCAAGTATTCTAAATTTTTCGCCCGATATTTCAGGTGGGGCAACCACCACTAGTGCAGCGTTATCGCGGGTGCGTGATGGGTCGTAACCTAACCACACCTCACGGTTACCGAATGGCTGCACAGCATTGGGTTTGTGATCTTGCCAGCGGGTGGCATCAACCATGGCTTTTTCAAGGTCGCTGAATTTAAATATACTGTCGGCATCGTCCACAAATATGCACATAAACAGGTTATTAAAATCATCGGCATTGTATTCATCGCGCAGTTCTTCAATGTCGAATAACTCACAGCCACCGCGCAAGGCATCTTCAATGGTAACTACATAGCGCCATTGCTTATCGGGGCACAGCCTGCCGTTATCGCGTAATTCATCAAAGCTGGGGAACTCAATTTCTTCGCGTTCGGCGCGCCCTTGGCGCCAGTGATCACCCGTCCAAAATGTATAAGCAGGGTGCGCTTTAGTCGACGGGGTTGAAAAATACGTTTTACGCCACTTTTTATGCGTGGCCATGGCGCTGGCTAATTTGTTTAGCTCGTTAAACTTACCAATCCAAAAGTATTCATCTACATAAACATGGCCGTGGTAACTTTGCGCGGTTTTGCTGTTGGTACTTAAAAACCGTAATTCGGCATCACCATGGGCGGTGTGCAAAGTAATGGGATTACCGGTTAGCTCTATTTCAAAAAACTCATGTGCAATGGCAATTATATAACTGCGGAACACCTCAGCCTGTGCGCGACTAGCAGAGAGGAATATTTGCGGGTCGCCACTTAATACCGCATCTTTAAACGCCTCACCTGCAAAGTAATAGGTTGCCCCAATTTGGCGGCTTTTTAAAATATTACGAATACGCTGGTGCAAGTTTTCGTGCATGGTTTTTTGGTAACCAAATAACGAGTCGTACCAGGTGCCAAAGTCTTCAGCAGTTAAATGGCTAACATCATTTTTACGCTTACGGCCTTTGCTTTTTTTATTGTCTGCGCCGCCACCTTTATTGTTTTTATTACTGGGTTGGTTAGTGCCGTGGAGTTGCTCTGCCTGTGCTGCTTTTTCTTGCTGGGCGCGCTGTTTTTTAAGCTTCACATGCTTTTCTATCAGCATGTCGAGCTCTTTTATTTGGTTACCTGTTTTATCGCTTACATCGGTGAGTATTAAAATTCGCCGTGCAATGGCTTCGTCTACGTCTTCTTCGCGCAGCATATCGCGCCAGTTGTATTTATCGGCCCAATAGTAAATAACACGGTTGTTTGGTAACGCCAGTTCCGCGCGTATTTCGTCGGGGGTGTGGTGGCGCAAATAAAGCCGTTTTGCTGCTTCGCGTATTTCCGGTGAATAAGCCATTACGTGGTATAAGTCGCTCGTAAAATTAATAACTAGCCACAGTGTATTGGTTTACAATAAGCTTATAACCGCATAAAAACCCTCATGTTTCCTAAAACCCCAATCTAGGAATTATCAAAAAGCTAACCAATGTATTCAGCCTTTTTTTATGGCTATGCTGCGTTTAAATATTAAGTAACGCGGTAAGCAAGTAATGGCAAAGCAATCAGGTTGGGTAATTGCAGCAACAGAAGGTGCAACAGTAGACGGGCGAACCATTTCAAAAGAGTGGATCACTCAAATGGCTGCATCGTATTCGGTTGATGAATACACCGCGCTTATTTGGCCTGAGCATTTTCGTTCAAGTTGGGGCCCAAGCGAAGGTAAAAACTGGGGCACTGTTGACGAAGTAAAAGCCGCTAAACAAGGTGGTAAATTACGTCTGTTTGTAAAAATTACCGCTAACGACTACCTACTAGCTGCCAACAAAGACGGCCAAAAGCTGTTTATGTCTATTGAGCCAAACCCAGATTACAAAAGCGAAGGGCGCTGCTACTTACAAGGCCTTGCCGTTACCGACTCGCCAGCCAGTTCTGGAACCAGCCGCTTAAAATTCTCTATTGGTGATAATGAAGTAAATCACGAATATAGCCAACTCGAAACGCTACAACACAGTGACTTTATTACCACCAATAGCGAACCAACTACCCCAAATAGCAAACACGCCAAAGCGCAAAGCTTAATGGCGCAACTATTTAGCTTATTTTCTAGTGATCAGCAGCCAGCCGATCAGCAAGATGAAATCACCGAGGAAGACACCATGAAACAAGAACAGTTTGACGCCCTCATGGGCAAGTTTGACGGATTAGAAACCAAGGTGACCGACCTTGAAACTAAATTCAGCAAGCCACCAAAAGCCGAAGAAACCCCGCCAGTTGAAGAACCAAAAGACGACGAGCCTGAAAGCGATAAAACCGCAGCAGGCGTAACCGCTGAGCAGTTTAGCCAGCTAATGGAAAAAGTAGACGGCTTTAGTAAAAAGGTAGATGGCATAGAAACCAAATTTAACGCCCTTAGCCAAGAGCAAGGCGGCCAAGAGCCCGACCCAGTAGGCGGCGAAACCATAGACCTGGTTTAACCAAGCGCTTAACCACGTTTACCTTTATTAATGCATAACAGAGCGAGATAACGCATGCAATTAAATCAAATAGCCGCTGGGTTTTTAAAACAATACTCAACGCAACTAGCTAAAACATTCGGTGTTGAAGACGTAACTAAACAGTTTGCAGTAACAGCACCAATGGAAACCAAACTACGTTCCGCGCTTTTAGAGTCGGTCGAGTTCCTACGCATGATCACTACCATGCCAGTCGATCAACTAAGTGGCCAAGTAGTAAAAGTAGGTAACTACGGCATTGCGACAGGTCGTAAAGCCGGTGGCCGTTTTACATCAGGTCAAGGCGTTGATGGCTTTAAATATCAGTTAACAGAAACCGATTCATGTTCAGCGCTTACATGGGCGCTGTTATCTGCATGGGGTAATGCCGGTAACCAAAATGAGTTCATGAAAAAAATGAACGACAACGCAACGCACCGTTTTGCACTCGATATGCTGCGCGTTGGTTTTAATGGTACATCAATCGCCCCTACATCAGACCCAGTAGCAAACCCATTGGGCGAAGATGTAAACAAAGGCTGGCATCAAATTGTAACGGAAGAAGCACCTGATCAAATCATGACTGATCCTGTTTACTTTGACCCAGACGGCGCAGGCGATTACAAAACGTTAGATGCCATTGTGACCGAGCTTAAAAACACGCTTATTCACCCGTCATTGCGTAACGACCCACGCTTAGTTGTATTGGTTGGTAGTGACCTTACGGCCACTGCACAAACACACATGATGAACCAAGCCGACAAGCCAAGCGAAAAAGTAGCGGCACAGCAAATGGATAAAAACATTGGCGGCCTACGTGCATACACGCCGCCGTTCTTCCCGGGCAAGCGCATTGTAGTAACCATGCTAAGCAATTTGCATATTTATACGCAGCGCAACACATCACATCGCAAGTCTGAAAACGTTGAAGACCGCAAACAGTACGAAGATAAGTACTGGCGTAACGAAGGCTACGCAATTGAAGAGTTTGAAGCGTACGCGGCGATTGACGAAAGCGCGATGAATATTGGCCCTAACCCAGCGCCTTAATTTATTGCAAAACCAGTTGCTAGGCCTAACCGCCTAGCAGTTAACCAATTTATTAAAAGGTAACCGTGCCATGAGTGCCATTGCTGATTTTAAAAAGCGCCGCCTAGCTGCAAAAGCTAAAGGCGAAACCAAAGCCACAACCACAACGGGTAATGCTGATACGGCCAATACGCCAGAAACCACAGCCCTTAAATTGCTCGCGCAGTTGCTAGGTTGCGACGAATCAAAAGCCATTGAAACCGCGCAACAATACGTTGACCAAAACATTAAACACTTTGATTTAGGCTTTGATCCTGCCGCACCAGGTGAAGACAAAAACGCTGTTGCTGAAGTAACCCTTGATGAAAGCGGCAACATTGAAAACATTGATGTTTCACCCGTTGAAGATGCAACCGACGAGCTAAACGAAAGCATTAACACCGCAAGCAATGCGGCAGGCGAAATTGAAAGCGCCGCAGATAAAGCAAGCGATGCTGCCAGCGATTTAGCCTACCAAGCCGACGATATTAACGCCGCAAATAGCGACTTAAAAGACACGGTTGAAGAGCTAAAAAAGCCGTCGGCGGCGCAAGAATCCTCCAATTCAAAGAGCAAAACCAAGCAAAAAAACAGCTCGAAAAAGTAAGCCTAACAGGCAAAGGGCAATACGCCCCAAGCCTGCACTTACAGCTTATTGAATTAGAAGACGACTTAAAACGCTTAAAAAGCTATGTAACCCGCGCCGACAAAATCACTCACAAACGTGATGTGTTATTGCCAAAGTGGTTACCCATTGTTGAAGACTATTTAGCAAAAGAAGGAAAGCAAAATGAAGACAACCCGATTTATGCGTACTGCACGATTTGGCTGTTTGACGTTGGCAACTTCGCTCGCGCTCTTGAGTTTGGTTTCAGAGCCATTGAGCTTAACCAGCCCATGGCTAGCAGCATTCGCCGCCAGTGGCCTGGTTTTATTGCCGACACTGTTTTTGAGTGGGCAAGCACCCAAGCAGAAAAAGGCAACAGCATTGAGCCTTATTTTAGCCAAGTGTTCAGCAAGGTTGCGAACACGTGGAAATTACCTGAGCAAGTTACGGCTAAGTACTACAAGTTTGCGGGTCTTGCGTTACTGCGCAGCAAAAACGGCGACATATCGCCATCGCATGTGGGCGACGTGCAACGCTTACAGCAAGCCGATGGCTACTTAGCCAAAGCCGCCGAACTGCATAAACACGCACAAGTAAAAACAGTAAGAAACAAAATAGCCATGAGATTAAGAGCCATTGCCGAGCTAAACGCCCAGTAATAGCCAAAGCTCCAAACCCTCCAGTGCACTAGCCGAGCGTTTAACGGGCGACCGTTAATAACCGCGTCGACGCTAACTGCACTGAACCCAAATTGAATAGGTATACGGTATGTCATTTGGATACGAAGCAACAGCACAAAACAGCATTGAAATAGATGCTCAAAGCGGCTGGCCAGCGTTAAGCACTGGCGAGTTTCGTGATCATCGCCGCATACCTGAGTTTTACGAAGAAACCGTAATAGCCGACTCATTAAACCGCAGCGCATTAGAAGTGCAGCAGCA
>NZ_AUTH01000109.1:0-12157 GCF_000497975.1 Pseudoalteromonas sp. TB41
GGCTTTGCCTGTAAAAAGTACTCATGTTAATTCCTTAGTTGATTTTTAGCGAAGTCACAAAAGGAAAAAACATGAGTAGATACGAGAAAGCATCGCATGTGTATTGGCGATGTCAATATCATATAGTTTGGACACCTAAGTATAGATTTAGGCTCCTTAAAAATAAAATAGGTAGGGATGTCTACAGGTGTATTCAGGTTTATTGCGAACAGCTTGGGTGCAAAGTTGTTGAGCTGAATGTACAAATAGCTCACGTACACTTAGTAGTAAAAGTGCCGCCAAAACTGTCAATTTCAAAGTTAATGGGCGCATTGAAAGGTAAAATAGCGTTAAAAATGTTTAGTAAATATCCGTACTTAAGAAAGAACAAGCTATGGGGTAATCATTTTTGGCAGCGAGGATACTTTGTTGATACGGTAGGCATAAACGAAGAAATAATACGAAGATATGTCAGGCATCAGCAGAAGGAGGAGAGACAAGAGCAAGCTCAGTTAACTCTGGAGTAAACAACGCCCCCTTTTAGGGGGCTAATTCAAAGCCACCTTCTTTAGAAGGTGGATCTTTTACTTGTGGAAAGAAAAATGACCAATCTCCCTAGTATAAAGCAGCTACAGTATTTATTAGCTGTGCATCAGCATCAACATTTTGGCCGCGCAGCAAGTGCCTGCTTTATTGGCCAGTCAACGCTGAGCACCGCAATTCAAAATTTAGAAGAGACCTTAGGGTGTCAGCTTATAGAACGAGAAAATCGCAGCCTTATGTTTACCACTATTGGTGAAGAGGTTGTTGAGCGTTCAAGAAAAATTATTAACGACACTATTAGCTTAAAAGAGCTTACCAAAAGCTTTTTAACGCCGCTTAGCGGCACATTAACGGTCGGTGTTATTCCCACGATTGCGAGCTTTATTGCAGCGCCTCTTTATCACTTTTGTCAGCAAACGTTTGCTGACTTAGAGTTAGTTTTAGTGGAGGATACCAGCGACAAGCTACTTGATAAGTTAGAGCATGGGCAAATTGACTTGGCACTATTAGCGCTGCCCTACGAAACCGATAAATTTCATACTCAAGTACTTGCACAAGATCATTTTAGCTTAGTGCACCATAAAGACTACACACCAGCTAAAGGCATTAAAGACTTTAATTTACTACCAGAAGCGAGTGTATTTTTACTTGAGCGAGAGCACTGTATGACAGGGCATGCGCTCAGTGCGTGCCATTTAAACCGCTCTAGCTGTATAAATCCCTTTGAGGCAGCTAGCTTACATACTTTATTGAGTATGGTTGAGTATAAACTTGGCGTGACTTTTTTACCGCAAATGGCGATTAACGCGGGTATTTTAGAAAACAAAAACATGCTTGCTACGCCATCACAAGGTGATGCCTATCGTGATATTGGTGTACTGTGGCGCAAAACAACGGGGCGGATTCGTGACTTTAAATTGTTTAGCCAACAGTTAGAGGTCTTTTTGAAAAAGCAGTGCAGTGTTGATTTTAAGTAACGTAAAAAAAAGCGTATTAGAGGTAATACGCTCAATAACACAGGGAATTAAAGTGGCTGCTTGTGCTGGCCATGGTAGCTCTCTAGAGGTGGTAAAAACAATAAGTAAACCCACACAACAACATTGAAGTAAGGCACCAGTCCAAGCACTGTAAAGGTTTTTACAGGGTAGCCTTTAATCTGGGCATACTTGTAACATTGAAGCGCAATAGCAAAGTGTATAAACAATAATAACGTGATTAGTTGCGTCATAAACATCCTCCTTATGACCAAATGTCCATCTTTAAGAGTATAGACATCTAGACGATAAGAAATAAAGATGTCATGTAAAATCAAGGTAATCACTTAATTTTCATGACATTGTGCTGCCGATAAGCAAAGTATAGGTTAGATGGGCAATTTTGGTAGTAATAAATTGCTTAAATTTGTTTATTAATGTTTATAGTGATGTGAGGGTATCTTGATAAAAAATAGGGTTGTTCTTTATTTTTTCTAATTCAATCAGTACCTTGTCGATAGGGACAGGGCGAGCAATAAAATAGCCTTGCCCGTAGTCTACGCCTATTTCTTTGAGTGCAAAAAATACTTCAGCGGTTTCCACATATTCAGCCACAGAGCGCTTATCTAGTGACCGACTGATATCGTTTATAGCTTTTACTAGCGCTAAATCAATGGAGTCGTTAAGCATATCGCGGACAAATGAGCCGTCAATTTTTACATGTTGGGCTGGTAATTGTTTAAGATAATTAAAGGTACTAAATCCGGTACCAAAGTCATCAATCGAAAAGTGGCAGCCTAAATTATTTAACCGTTCAATCATTTTACGAGTGGCAGCCAAATTATTAATGCTAGCCGATTCGGTTATTTCAAAAATAATTTTTGACGGAGGCACTTGATATTTTTCGAGGCTCGACTCTATTAACGGCAGTAAACGCTCATCTAAAAATGATTGTGCCGATAAATTTATTGCAACCTGAAGAAGCTCTGGGTGCGCAGCAACACTCGCAATACTGTTACGAATAACACATTGATCCATTAAAAAGGTGTCGTTAAGCATTTCCAATGAGGGAATAAATTGATTTGGGTAAATAAGTTCGTCGTCGAGCTTTAATCTCAGTAGTACTTCAAAGTAAGCAACCTGATTAGTTTTAAAGTCCCAAATGGGTTGATAATGAAGTTCTATACTGTCTTGTTGTAGAGCTTGGCGTACACCATGACCCCATTCTAAGCCCGTTTGCAGCGCATTGTTTTCACCATCTTGTTTTGAATAACAATGTACTAAGTTACGGCCTAAATTTTTAGCAATATATAACGCAATATCTGATTGCTTTAAACATTCATTAGGGTCGCAGTTATCAGCAGTAATTTGTGTTAAGCCAATAGAGCAGCTAATTGAATACACTTGATCTTCTGACTTAAATTGATTGCCCTCAATGGCACTACAAATCCCCTCTGCGATTAAATGTGCATCTAATAAATTGGTGTTTTTAAGGATCACCGCAAACTCATCGCCACCCACACGGCAGATCAGGTGCTCATTACTAATATTGCCAATAAACAGTTGTGCCACTTCTTTTAAAACAATATCGCCTTGTTGGTGGCCTTTACTGTCGTTGATTATTTTAAAGTGATCAAGATCGATATAAATAAGCGCATGCTCAATATTTGCATAGGTATTTTCGCTTTGGCAAATATAGTTAAGTTGTTGGTCAAAATAATAACGGTTGTGTAGTCCTGTTAAGGTGTCATGCAATGCTAAATGGCGTAATTGAAGCTCAGCTTGCTTACGCTCATGAATATTATCGAGTGTGGCGGTAATGGTCGCGTTATTACTGCTATTTTTTATTAGCTGGAGGCGGCATTCAACCCACACCGAATTGCCGTTTTTTTGTTGCAGTTTAACTTCTATTTTTTGTTTATTTGCGCCACCTTGTAAAATGTCATCAATAGTGGATTGTAACGACTGTTTATACTCTTTGGTACAAAATGCAGTTAATGGTTGTTTCAAGGTCGATTTAACCCCAAAACCACTCAAAGACTCCCATGCAGGGTTTATAAAGCGAATATTGCCTTGCTGGTCTAGCTCAAGCACCACGGTATTTAGGTGCAATAAAATACGTTGATGTGCTGAAAACAGGTTGCGATACTTTACTTCACTAATACTTAATTGCTGCACTTTATTGGCAAACTCAGCATAGCTGACCATAAAGTCTTCACGACGAGCTGCGTGGTCACAGACTTTATTTAAAAATGAGGGGTCGTAAGGGGCGCGAATAAAGTCGGTAACGCCTGAAAGTAATAACTGCTCTGCGTAATCGGCATCGTTTTTATCAATAATAGTAACAATGGCTTGCTGAGGGTTATGCTGCAGAATTTTTTCGACTAATTGATTTGAGCTTTCTGCTTGTGCCGCTGTGGCATCCAGTAGCACGATAGCAAAAGGCTGCTGATTATAAGCACTTAGCGCCGCTTTTTCAGTTGTGACATGGGTGATAGCAAAGTTAAGTTTTAATTGCTCACTCATATCATTTGCCCTGCTGGCAAAGGGTTCTAATAACAACAGGTTTAAGCGACTACTTTTTTCTAAATGGCTCGACAACACATTTGCGAGTATTTGCGGCAGAATATCTTGGCGCTCAAAAGGCAGTACCGCATCTATGCCATAACTTCGTGCAGTAGTCTCGGCGATTCGCTCACAATAAATGGGCGGAATTAGCAAAATAGGCGTGTTTTTAGGCGTGTTTAGTAATCCAGAGCGGATCATACGGGAAAACCGCCAACCATCAATTTTACCTACATCTAAGCCAGTTATGATTATATTTACGCTTTGATTTTTTAATATTTTTAGGGCGTCTTGGCTGTCTGATGCTTCAATGAACTCAAACACATTAAGCCTCTCTAACGTGGCACGAATAGTCTGGCGCTCATCATTACTTGCATTCAATATTAGCAATTTAAGCTGTTTTGCCACGTAGGTACCACTCCGAGAGATGCAGATCATAAAACAGTAAGAGTAATGATATTTAGCGATAAGAACAAGCGTATTTAACCGCTATTTTAAATGTAGTTCATTGGTGGCTAATTAGGGGGAATATGTGGGATATCTTGAGCTTCATTACTAATAGTTAAATACCCAAACCACCTCAAAATACAGAATTCAGCGCTTCACAGGGGCTTAATATCAAGGCGATACTTTGCAGTAATGGTAGTCCCTTTCAAGAAGTAGCAACGATGAGAGTATGCCCCTGTGAAACGCCCACGGGTTGGTTTAAAAGCGATTTATACTGCGTTATTGATATTAATACTAGAACCACTATTATTTGCAATCAATGCCTTGCCTAAATCGCTTTTAATTCCAACTGAAACTCGCATTTTGAGGTGGTTTAAATATACCCAAACCACCTCAAAATGCAGAATTCAGCGCTTCATAGGAGCTTAATATCAAGGCGATACTTTGCAGTCATGGTAGTCCCTTTCAAGAAGTAGCAACGATGAGAGTATGCCCCTGTGAAACGCCCACTGGTTGGCTTAAAAGCGATTTATACTGCGTTATTGATATTAATAATAGAACCACTATTATTTGCAATCAATGCCTTGCCTAAATCGCTTTTAATTCCAACTGAAACTCGCATTTTGAGGTGGTTTGGGTATACACTTGGCGCGATTTTAAATGATGTGGAATTCTAATAATGCGCGTAGCTGATTTTAGCTTTGACTTACCTGATGAATTAATTGCTCGTTTTCCTAAAGCAGATAGAACGAGTAGCCGTTTATTGAGCCTAAACGGGCCAACTGGTGAGATTGAGCATAAAATATTTAGTGACATACTTGAGCTTGTAAACGAAAACGATTTACTGGTTTTTAATAATACCAAGGTTATACCTGCGCGTATGTTTGGTCAAAAAGAGTCTGGTGGTAAAGTTGAGGTACTCGTTGAACGCGTATTAGACGAACACCGCGTACTTTCGCATATTCGTGCGAGTAAATCCCCAAAGCCAGGTAATGTACTCATTTTAGAGGGCAAAGCAAAAGCTATTATGGTGGCACGCCACGATACTTTGTTTGAGCTTGAGTTTGACCGCAGTGAAAATGTGCTCGATATTTTAAATGATGTCGGCCACATGCCGCTTCCTCCTTATATTGACCGCCCAGATAACGAAGCCGACCGTGAGCGTTACCAAACGGTATATGGCGAAAAGCCAGGCGCTGTTGCTGCACCTACTGCAGGTCTTCATTTTGACGATAAACTCATGGCTGCGCTCAAAGATAAAGGCGTGCAAATGGCGTTTGTAACCTTGCACGTTGGTGCTGGCACCTTTCAGCCTGTAAGAGTTGAGAGTGTTGATGAGCACATCATGCACTCTGAATATATTGAAGTGCCACAAGATGTGGTGGATGCGGTTGCAAGCACCAAAGCCAAAGGCGGACGTGTGATTGCTATAGGTACAACTTCAGTACGCTCACTTGAGTCTGCAGCAAAAATACATGGCGGCAAGCTAGATACTTACTTTGGCGATACCGATATCTTTATTTTTCCGGGTTATCAATTTAACGTTGTTGATGCCATGGTAACTAACTTCCATTTACCCGAATCAACTCTGATCATGTTAGTTAGTGCCTTTGCAGGGCAAGACAACATTATGGGCGCTTACAATACGGCGATTGAACAACAGTATCGCTTTTTTAGCTATGGCGATGCGATGTTTTTGACCCGTAAATAATTTACAGCGTTATCGGTTTTTATTTTACTCCTAAGCATAGTGAATTTCTCACTGCTAATAGTAATAGGGTGGTAAAAAGGGTAGAATCGAGCGGTTAAATTATAGCTTGTTGGACTGTTTTTCCGACACAGAGGATATTATGAAATTTGAATTAGACTGCACTGATGGTAAAGCGCGCCGCGGCCGCTTGATTTTTGACCGAGGTGTAATAGAAACACCGGCGTTTATGCCTGTAGGTACTTACGGCACGGTTAAGGGTATGACACCTGATGAAGTAAAAGCAACGGGTGCACAAATTTGTTTGGGCAATACATTTCACTTAATGTTGCGCCCTGGTACTGAAATCATTAAACAGCATGGTGATTTACACGACTTTATGAATTGGGACTTCCCAATTTTAACTGACTCAGGCGGTTTCCAAGTATTTAGCCTTGGTGCAATGCGTAAAATCACTGAAGAAGGCGTGATGTTCCAATCGCCTGTAAATGGTGACCAAATTATGATGTCGCCAGAAAAATCAATGGAAGTGCAGCGTGATCTTGGCTCAGATATCGTGATGATATTTGACGAATGTACGCCATATCCTGCCACCGAAAAAGAAGCCAAAGACTCTATGGAGCTTTCTCTTCGTTGGGCTAAGCGTTCTAAAGAAGGGCATGGCGACAACCCATCAGCATTGTTTGGTATTATTCAAGGCGGTATGTATCCTGAGCTTCGTGCACAATCACAAGCGGGCCTTGAAGAGATTGGTTTTGATGGTTATGCACTCGGTGGTTTATCGGTGGGTGAGCCTAAACATGAAATGATTAATATTCTTGATCATTGTGCCTATAAAATGCCAGAAAACAAACCGCGTTACCTAATGGGTGTTGGCAAGCCAGAAGACTTAGTTGAATCGGTTCGCCGTGGTATAGATATGTTTGACTGTGTAATGCCAACGCGCAATGCACGTAACGGTCACTTATTTATTACTACTGGCATCATAAAAATCCGTAACGCAGTGCATAAAACAGATACTGGCCCACTTGATCCAGAGTGTGATTGCCATACCTGTAACAATTATTCGCGTGCTTATTTGCATCATTTAGACAAATGTAACGAAATTCTTGGCGCACGACTAAACACTATCCATAACTTACGATACTATCAACGTGTTATGGAAGGTTTGCGTAATGCTATTAGCGAAGGTCAACTAGAGACATTTGTACACGATTTTTACGCTCGCCGAGGCCAAGAAGTGCCAGAGCTAGCTGATACAACAAATTAAAATTTAAAAATTAAAGAGGAAGTATTATGAGTTTATTTATTTCAAACGCACATGCAAGCGCTGGCGCACCTGCAGCAGGCGGCGGTATGGAAATGCTAATTATGTTAGCGATTTTTGGTTTGGTTTTTTACTTTTTAATTTACCGCCCGCAAGCAAAGCGCGTAAAAGAGCATAAAAGCTTAATGAGCGCGATGGCAAAAGGCGATGAAGTGCTAACCCAAGGTGGTTTAGTGGGTAAAATCGTAAAAATTGCTGAAGATAAAGACTTCATCGTGATCTCATTAAATGAGCAAGCAGAAGTAACTGTACAAAAATCAGCAGTATCTGCTGTACTGCCTAAAGGCACAATGAAGTCGCTATAAAAATAATAAGGACGGCCCCGTGTTAAACAAGTTTCCAATTTGGAAGTATTTACTTGTTTTAGCTGTGTTAGCCATTGGCCTTTTATATGCTTCACCAAACTTGTATGGCCGCGATCCGGCCATACAAGTTTCTGGCGCTAAAGGCACCGATGTCGACCTCAGTGTTGTAGACAAAGTAAACGCAATCCTCAAAAAAGATAACGTCAGCGCTAAATCGACGAAACTCGAAGACGGGCAAATTCTTGTTCGTTTTAAAAACGTTGAAGACCAACTAAAAGCGCAAGACTTATTGCGTAACTCACTTAGTGACGATTATATCTCAGCTATCAATATGGCACCGGCACAACCGGCTTGGTTAAAGTCGCTTGGCGGTAATCCTATGAAGTTAGGCCTAGATTTAAGTGGTGGTGTACATTTCACCATGGAAATCGACATGGTCACTGCGGTTGATAATCAGCTTGAGCAAATGGAGCAAGATTTTCGTAGCGACCTGCGCGAAGAAAAACTACGTTATCGTAGTGTGCGCCGTGTAGCAGGCTCAGAGCGTATGCGTGTAGAAATGCGTAACGAAGAAGATAAAGAAGCCGCAGAGCGCTTTTTAGAAAGCCGTTACCCATTAAACGTTTACATTGATGATAGCAGTAACGATAACGCATTCTTTGCCACTATGAGTGAGCTAAAGCTAAAAGAAATTCGTGACTATGCCATCAAGCAAAACGAAACGATTATTCGTAATCGTATCAACCAAATTGGGGTTGCAGAGCCAAATGTTCAGCGCCAAGGTGCTGAACGTATTATTGTGCAATTACCAGGGATTCAAGATACCGCTCGCGCTAAAGAAATTTTAGGTGCTACGGCCACGCTTGAGTTTCGTGAAGTTGACGAAAATGCTGACATAAGTGCCGCTGCTCAAGGTCGTATCCCACCGGGTACTGAAATGATCATGAGCCGTGATGGTTATCCTGTGGTACTAAAAAAGCGCATTATTCTTGAAGGTAGCCATATTACTGGCGCGCAGTCAGGTGCAGATGAATACCAGCGTCCACAAGTAAGCATTAAACTCGATAGTAAAGGTGGGGCAAAAATGAATGCCTTCACCAAACGTGCTATTGGTAAACGTATGGCTACCGTGTTTATTGAGTACAAGCCATCGGGTAAAAAAGATAGCGAAGGTAAAGCACTTCCACCAATTAAAGTGGAAGAAGTGATTAACGTAGCAACCATTCAAGCGCGTCTTGACCGTTCATTCCGTATTACCGGTATTGATAACCCCGCTGAAGCACATAACTTAAGTTTACTACTTCGCGCGGGTGCACTGGTTGCGCCTATTCAAATAGTAGAAGAACGTACGGTTGGGCCAAGCCTAGGTCAAGAAAACATTGAAGCAGGTATGACCGCTGTAGCCTTAGGTTTTGCATTTGTACTGGCCTTTATGCTTATTTACTACAAAGGTTTTGGTCTTGTTGCGAATATCGCACTGGCTGCCAACTTAGTACTTATTATTGGTGTAATGTCGTTAATTCCAGGTGCAACGCTTACCCTACCGGGTATCGCAGGTATTGTATTAACCGTGGGTATGGCTGTTGATGCGAACGTACTTATATTTGAGCGTATTCGTGAAGAGCTCGCTGATGGCCGTAGCCCTCAACAAGCGGTTCATTTTGGTTACGATAGCGCCTTTAGTACTATTTTTGATGCCAATATCACCACATTAATTGCGGCGATTATCTTGTTTGCTGTTGGTACCGGTCCTGTTGCAGGCTTTGCGGTAACCCTAGCAATTGGTATTTTAACCTCTATGTTTACAGCAATTGTAGGTACCCGTGCGGTGATCAACCTATTTATTGGTGGTAAACGTGTTGATAAACTTTCAATTTAAGGAGCAGACATGCAAATTTTAAGATTGGGCGGAAAAACCCTTCGTTTCATGTCTCTTCGAAAAGTGGCAATGGGCTTTTCTACGTTATTAATCATAGCGTCGCTGGCGTCACTTTTTGTTAAAGGCTTAAATTTCGGTTTAGATTTTACCGGCGGTACCGCGGTTGAGGTGGGTTTTTCACAACCAGCTGATCTGAAAAAAGTACGTAATGTACTGGCTGAAAACGACTTTGCTGATGCATCGGTACAGCTTTTTGGCTCAAGCCAAGAAATACTGGTCCGTTTAGCCCCTCGCGGTGATGATGTAAAAGCAGAAGTGATTGGTAACCAAGTAATTGCTGCCCTTAAACAAGCTGATGATAGCGTAGTAATGCGCCGTATTGAGTTTGTAGGCCCAAGCGTAGGTGAAGACTTAAAAGAGCAGGGTGGCCTTGCCATGTTAACTGCGCTTATATGTATCTTAATTTACGTGGCATTTCGCTTTGAATGGCGCTTTGCTGTAGGTGCGGTGGGTGCACTATTACACGATGTAATCATTACGATTGGTTTATTCTCGGTGCTTGGTTTAGAGTTTGACCTAACTATTTTGGCTGCAATACTCGCCGTGATAGGTTACTCACTAAACGATACCATTGTTGTATCAGACCGTATCCGTGAAAACTTCCGTAAAGTACGTATTGACGACACCATTGAAATTATTGACCTGTCACTTACGCAAACACTTAATCGTACTTTAGTTACATCAATTACCACTATTTTAGTATTGATTGCACTCTTTGTATGGGGCGGTCAAACTATTCATGGCTTTGCTACCGCACTATTATTTGGTGTATTTATTGGTACTTATTCTTCAGTTTACGTTGCCAGCTCGGTGGCGATTGCCATGGGCGTAAGTAAAGAAGATTTAATACCAGAGGTGATTGAAAAAGAAGGTGCCGATTTAGACTCAATGCCTTAATTGAGATTAAATTATCCTTTTTAAAAAACCGCTCCTTGTGAGTAATGCCAGTCAGTTAAGAACTGACTGGCATTTTCTTTTATAGGGGTACTTATTCGGCTTCTTTCTTATCACCCTTGGATAATGCCTATCTGGTAATCTATCGGGTAAAATAAACAATCTAAGTGTTGTCAGTAACTCATCGTAATGAATAGGCAACTTACTTGCACTATGTATTGGCGTAAACATAAAGAAAGCGATAACCTGTCGCATAGATTGGCTAAAGCTTAGCTGTGTAGGCAAAATATCCTCATCTTTAGTTGCATCAAGCATGATGATACGTATTAAATTGTAAGCGAGTAATAACCCCCATAACTCTTGACGTACCATGTCTGGTTTCTTACTACGTAACGTGTGTTTGCTATGATTCAATCCCTGCTTTATTTCTCTAAACGCCAGCTCAATTTCCCAGCGTTGAGTATAAACCTCTGTTAATTCTTCATATGGAAATCGTAAAGGGTCAATGAGAGAGCTGAGTACACGATAGCTTTTTCCATCCACTTTATAGGTGGTTAATCTTGCCATCATGGTCTCTGGTAATGACTCAAATTTCTTTCTGGCTTGAGGACTTGTGGACAAAATCACTATTTTATCATTGTCATTTATACTATGTTCAACTTGATACTGTAAATCCTTCCTCGCGGGTAACATCCAGTGAGTGTTATCTCCTTGGTTTTGCCATTGATACAACAGTCCTAATGAGTAATAGCCGCGGTCAAACAAGGTAAGAGAATTATCTGGTACGGCTGGTAATAGTCGTTGAGCTAAGCTCATTTCACCTATGCGACGGGAGTCAAAGCTGCTATCTAACAGTAAATGGCTAGATACTTCCATAAGGCTACACATTCGTACTTGTGGGTAGCTTACTTCTCCATGTTGATTACTGTCACTGCCAAATGCTTCTCTGTTTTCTTGATTATCATGAGTTCGAAAACTAACGCCATCTACAGCGAGTAAATTAAGTCCGCACCATTGTTCAAAAGACTGGGTGGAAAAGGTTTTGTGTGCAAGTAATTGAAATGTATGTTGGACTGACTCATAGCCTAACCTTTGCCGACCTTGAACTAGCGCACTTGGCGCTACTAGTTTGTTTTTTCCGGGTAAAGAGATGTCGAGTCTATTAGCGATATCCCAAACGGTTTCGTTTCGGAATAAACTCATTCCAATTACAGACCACATAACAGCTTCTAGCGGTAATCGCCTTTTACGCACAGTAGCAACACCTGCATGTTTAAATGCTTGCTCAAGAATATCAGGGTCAAGAACCTGTTTAAGTTTATCTAGTGTATGTACATCATTTAAAAATGAAGACATGTTATCGAAGTGCTGAATGAGAGACATAAAAAAATCCGATATTATTTCTAATATCGGATTTTGAAGCCATGGAAAGATCAGTCAAGTGATCATAAAAATATTCTTAACTGATCTGCATTA